>QHXD01000557.1:0-1079 GCA_003223895.1 Acidobacteriota bacterium | reverse complement strand
CAGTGGTATGTGTCCTTCACCTGTGAACAAGCCCGAGGTCGGATCAAGGCCAATCCAGCCGGCTCCGGGCAGGTAGACTTCAGCCCACGCGTGGAGGTCTGTGAAGTCGTCGTTCGGACCTGGCGGACCATCAAGCGCTTTCACGTCGGGCTTGAGCTGAATCAGGTAACCGGACACGAAGCGGGCAGCGAGACCGAGCCGGCGCAAAGCCTGGACCAGAAGCCACCCGGTGTCGCGGCACGAGCCGCTCGCAAGTTCCAGTGTTTCCTCCGGAGTCTGTATTCCCGGCTCCATCCGGATCATGTAGCGGATTTCGCGCTGCAGACGCTGGTTGAGATTGACGAGGAAGTCGGCGAGCCGGATCTCTCGCCGGTCGATCGAGGTCAGAAAGTTTTCAAGACGGGGTCCTGCAGGCAGCGGCTCCAAAAAAAGTCGCAGGTCTTTCTTTTCCAGAGCCTCGTACTGGAACGGATACTTTTCCGCGTACGGCTCGAGGAAAAAATCGAACGGGTTGATGACCGTCATGTCGACAGCGAGGCTGACCTCGAGCGAGAAATGCCGGGTCTCTTTGGGAAAAACGAGACGCGCCAGGAAATTGCCGTGCGGATCCTGCTGCCAGTTGATGAAATGATCCTTCGGTTCTATACGCAGCGAATAGCTGGTCACCGGCGTGCGGCTGTGCGGCGCGGGCCGCAAACGCACGGTCTGCGGGGAAAGGGTGACCATGCGATCGTAGTTGTAGACGGTCTTGTGATGAAGCGCTACGCGTATTCCCATGCTGCCCAAAAAGAAAAACGTCTCGGAACCTCGTCGCAGGAGTTCCGGGACGTCATCGTTCCAGCCCACTCGGTACAACAATGTACCTTAAAGTTTTCTAAACTACAGCATGCCCCCCGGTCAAGCGCATTGTATGCGAACTCCGGGAGGAATTGATTCAGCCCAGGATGGATACATGTTTGAAACACGGGTATTCCCCTCCTAAGTTAGGAGGGGAGTTCAAGCGCTCTCCTGCCAATTCGTTCACGCCTTCATAGAGGGCCGCTAGCAGGCACCGTGACTTCCAGCAACTGAAGATTCTT
>QHXD01000556.1 GCA_003223895.1 Acidobacteriota bacterium | reverse complement strand
TGGAGTCGCCCGCTTTCGGCCGAAAGACCCTGTTGATAATCATCGATGCGGTCAGCCCTTTGAGCAGCAGCGCCGCTGCCTGCTGTTCGGAAATGGAGTCCGGCAGCTTGATCAGGCACGAGGCAGGAAGGTTGCGTGCCTCGGCGTACGCCCCGGTGTTTTCGTAGAATGGTCCGCCGCTTCCTACATAAGCGACGCGGTCGCCGGGTTGAACCTAGGTCACGCCCGGTCCGGCGCTTTCCACCACTCCAGCGGCTTCGTTCCCGAGAATCACCGGAAACTGAAGCGGCCGTGCCAGGTAGAATCCGCCGCGCCTGACGTTGATATCGGAGAAGTTGAGCGCGATTGCCGTGTGTCGAACCCGCGCCTCGGCCGCGGCGGGCGGCGGCAGTTCGACATCCTCCCATTTGAGGACTTCGGGTCCGCCATTCTCGTGAATCCGGATGGCCTTGATCATGGGGGCGCTGGAAGCTGAGCGTGGCTACGTGTCCGCTGTAGACAGGTCCGAAAATTCGAATGTGCTGCTCGCCGCCACTGGCGAGTTACCGGCGGCCTTCGTCGCCGATCGTCGGTACAAGGTTGTTGAGATCCTTTTCGTTCTCCAGGCAGCTGTGATCGAAAAGGTAGTCACCAATCTGGCGCCTGAGAACTTTCTTCGTCGTAAATGGTTTTACGAAGAAGACCGGATCATTATAAGTAACGATGTACTCGAGCGTATTGGAGTCCGCCAGCCTGAATCGTTCGGTCAGGTGCAGCTTGTCGCTGTGTTCGTGACCATCGGTGTCGAGCCAGGTTCGATCGTTGATGCTGATGGTGTCCGCCACCAATGTGTCTCCTTCCCATTTGCCCACGGAGTACCCGTACCACGCCGGATAGTCGTAGGCGTCTGGCGGATGATCACGGCCGTCCGTATAGATCAATCGGAAGATATGCTCGGATTCGCTGAGAATTGCCACAAGGTCGGGGCGCTGAACAATCATGGTGGGATGGGCTCTTGCGACCATCCTTGAGGGGCCTGGCGGCAGGCACAGCGAATTCGGGTCCTTGGCGTGGTCGACATTTTTGTATCTTTCGGCTCCGAGAGGTGCTCCCATAGAACCTCCCGACCATACGCCAGTGAGATCCTGGTGGGCCGCGGCAGGCTGAGGATCGCCCTTGTACCACCATGCGCCGACCTTGGGCTTGGGTTTAGGAGGTGGTGCTCCCCGGCCCTGTGCCAGAGCGGGACCGGCCGTCGCGATCAAGACGGCGAGCACGGTCGCAGCAGTAATGATCGACATCAGGAACAGTCGCTTCATAGTGAAACTCCTTCTATTGCTGGGGACCGCCGTCGGCCGATCCGCCGAATACCCTGCGACCATCCGGTAAAGTCACCGTTCTGCCGTTCACATGGTTGGATCCATTCTTGGCCATGAAACCCTCGACTGTTACGTTGTCTCCGGTCTTCAGTGAATCCTTTCCCCATCCATTTCTGCGAAGAGTGTTCGGGGTACCACCCTCGACGGCGTAGCTCGTTACCTTTCCGCTCGCGTCTTTTACATCGACATAGTAGTAAATGTGGGGGTTCATCCATTCCACCTTTGTCACGGTGCCCGTGATCTTGATGGGTTTCTTGCTGTCGTACTCTGCGGCAAACGAATGATGTGCTAACAAGGGCGCTGATGCGAGCAGTAAACCGAAGCCCGCAGCCAAGATGCCGAACACATTCCGTCTCATCACTTTCTCCTTATATGGACTGGCATTGAATTCCTCGGATTATGTTCCAGATGGCCCATCCAAGCAATTGTTTTGACTCGATCAGTTCGCGTTGAAGTGCGTCTTCTGAGTAGCAACGCGTGGTCCTACGATGTGCCTCGCACGTACTTATTGAACCAATCGATGGTGCGTGTCCAGGCCTGCTTTGCTGCGGCTTCGTTGTAACGAGGAGGTGTCGCGTCGTTGTTGAAGCCGTGGCCTGCGCCCGGATAAATGTATCCATCGTGAGGAACGTTCGCGGCCTTGAGGGCTGCTTCGTAGGCCGGCCATGCTTCAGCAAGCCGTGTGTCCGTGGCTCCGTGATGGACAAGAACGGCCGCCTTGATCTTCGGAATGTCTGCGGCAGCCGGAGCCCCTCCGTAATAGGGAACTGCGGCAGCCAGATCGGCTCCCATCCGCACGGCTAAAGTGTTGGCGATGCCTCCGCCGAAGCAGAAGCCCGTAACACCGATCTTGTTTGAATTTGTCAGAGTTTAATCAACCCCCTGGTTTTCTTGATGGCGTTTTGGTCCCTATTCTTACGATCTGATCCACACGGGTCAGGCATTCTAAGCAGCCCTACCGGTCGCGGCCTGCGTCGCCGAGCGTGGGCACAAGATTGATGATGTCTTTCTCATTCTCCAGGCACGAGTGGTCCATGATGCGGTCGCCGACCTGCCGTTTGAAGAGTTTTCTCGTGGTGAACGGTTTCACAAAAAATACCGGGTCGTCATACCTGACGATGTGTTCGAGGGTGTTCGGATCGGCAAGACGAAACCGTTCCGTCATCTTCAGCTTATCGCTGTGCTCGTGACCCGACGTGTCGAGCCAGGTCTTATCGTTAATACTGACCGTGTCGACTACCAGCGTGTCTCCTTCCCAATGACCGATCGAGCTTCCCATCCATTCCGGATAGTCATATACGTCATCGGGGTGGCCGCGCCCATCGGTGTAGATGAGACGAAATGTCCGCTGAGATTCCGTGAGGATTGTAACCAGGTCCGGGCGCTGAACGATCATGGCCGGATGCGCCATCATGATCATTCTTGCCGGGCCCGGCGGCAGGCATTGCGTGTTGGGATCTTTCGCGTGATCGACCGTGTCGTATCGTTGCGTGCCATAAGGAGTCAGGATCAGTTCCTGTCCGGGCAGTGTCGCTTTGGAAAGGTCTCCACTGGCTCCGGCGAACCATACACCGGTCAGATCCGGACGGCCGTCCTGCGAAACCGGATTACCTCCCGTATACCACCAGGCTCCTCGGTCGGGTTTGGGTTTTGGCGGAGTCCCACGCGCCCCGCCGCCTCGAGCCTGCGGTAAGGCGGGTGTCGCGATAAACAGCGCGATCAAAAGGCTCTTCAAGACGTGCTTCTTCATTGTTGAATCCTATAATGCGCCTGATATTCCGACTAGAAAAACTTGGCAAGTGTAGCCGCGAATGACGCGAACGCGGGCTAAAGCCCGCGACTACATTTTGGGATCGACGTTGCTCACAATTGGGATCCACATTGTCCCCAATTGGGATCCACGTTGTCCCAATGTAGTCGCCGGCTTTAGCCCGCGTTCGCCTCAATCGCGACTAGTTTACTGCCTGGAAACGCGGAAGTCGCCGCGCTGGTCGTCGTGACTCCAGGTTCCCTTCATCACATTGCCTTCGACTTTACCGTCGATCTTGTAATGCAAGGTCTGGCCGTTATTTCCCTGAGCGTCGAATTCCATGGTGATGGCGCCCGTCTCGGGCTTGAATGATGCTTTCTTGATCTCAAGGTCTCGGACTCCTGCCTGGATGGTTCCGCGAAGATTGGAACCCTCCCATCGAAGTTCAACCTTGATCGGCTCCCGACGATAGGAGTCAGGTCCGTAGTCGCCGGACCATGTACCTCCCGGAGGTTTCTGATTCGGATTCTGATTCTCCGGAGTCGCGGTCTTTGCTGTGCATGCCGCAAGCAACAGCAATACAATGGCGAGGCAAACAGCGTTGCGTTTCATGATTGTGATTCTACTATGAGGACCGCGAAGAACGTTTATGAACTCATCATCGTTGTTGCGGGATCTGCGGTACGCCCGTAGAACGTTCCGAAAGAAACCCGGCTTCGCCCGATGTACGCTGCTGCGTTGATTCCTGCTCGCCATGCAGCGTCGATCGAACCTGCAGGCGCGCTGCGAGTGGGTTAGCCCTACTGCCTGGCCAGGGCGACCAGCGCCTGTCGAGCTTCCTGCATGTTGTGGATCGGAGTCTCGAAAGTGAAACGCACTTTTTTGCCCGATCGCAGCAAATCAAAGCCTTCCGCATCGATCCCGACCATCTCCGCCGGCTGGCCGCCGCAATAGTGCTTCAAGGCGTCGCCGTGGTCATTGTTCATGTGTTGAATGATCTGAGATTCCTGAGCCGCGGAAAACGGATTCTTCGTCATGAATTCGCTGGGTTCAATCCAGTGGATCTGGCCAAACCCACCAATGAATCGAACTCGTACAAGTTCCAGCCGGAAGAAAACGAAGTCGTGGGTCTGGTCATACTGGCGCGCCGATGGATGGTAGCGAAAATATCGTACATGAGTGTCGGTTTCGTTATCGCTCACCGGCAGGGCATTGGCGATAAGCGTGACGCGGCCCCGCGCCTGCACGTCGTCGGAGTCCGCGTTGTTGTCAACCACTGTCAGCGAGACTCGTGAGTCTGCCAGGATGTTGCGCGTGTGCTGGGCGATCTGGCTGATGTAAATCACCGGCCGGGACTGAGCGTCAGCGCAGTATGGCGCGACGGAACCAAACGGATAACCGGGCACATCGAGAAACAGTTCACGGGCAGCCTTGGCTTTCTGAATTGTCGTGCTCCTTGATTAATTGTATGCGAGGTCTGCCCGTGCCCAAGGCTCTTAAAAGTCAATCACTTGTCTGTATGCCTCGCCGTCTCAACAACATCGCTCGCCTCCACTTGCTTTGGGGGTGGCAACCGGAGAAATTTGAAGCCATCGTTTTCGATATCCGTCCGTCTATTGGCATGAGGAGTTTGTATGAAGACAATTTGGGCTCTTATACTTGGAATGTTCGTCACTCTCAGCCTGGCGCCGTTATTGAGCGCAGCCCCGCAATTGGAACGACAGCGCGGGCGAGGTTACGGCCAGGACCGCGTGTGCATTTTTAAAGATATTCAATACCAGGGTATCGAACAGTGTTTCAACCCGGGCGACACCGTCTCGACTCTGCAAAGCCTGAACGGGCAGCCTTCGTCGATCCGTATTTACGGGCGCGCGAGCGTCACAGTGTACGATTCGACAAATTTCCGCGGCCACTCGGCGGTGATCACGTCGAGCGTTCCCGACCTGGGACAGGTCCGCCTCGATAACAGGTCCTGGAATGACCGTATTCAGTCGCTGCAAGTGGGTTCGGGTAACGGATACTACGGAAACTCGCCGGTTTACGATGGGCAATCCACGTATCCGAATCAGCAATCCACGTATCCGAATCAGCAATTGAGCGAGGGCATCTGCGTTTACGATCGTCCGAATTACCAGGGGCGATCGCAGTGCTGGAGCGGGGGCGAAACGCTTAGCGATCTTGCGCAACAAGGCAACTGGAGCGACAGGATTTCATCGATTCGCGTGTTCGGCCGCACGACGGCGGTGGTTTACCGCGACACTGGATTGCGCGGAGCGAGCTTCGTCGTGACCGGGGACATTCCTGATCTCGCCCAGGTTTCAGGACAAGGATTCCGGAGCTGGGATCACCAGATCTCGTCAGTGCAGATCGAAAACGGGTACAACAGTAACAGTGACTACAGACGAGGCAGAGGCCGCGACCGGAATCGTGACCGCTATTCGCGGTAAGTGTCGCGACAACTGCTGACGCTTTTGGCTTCCGGCAGAGGACGATAGGAAATCAAATCCGATGCCGCGAAGCCTCCTTTCTGAA
>QHXD01000555.1 GCA_003223895.1 Acidobacteriota bacterium | reverse complement strand
CGGCAACTGTCCGTCGCTGCAGAAGCTTGGCTGGCCAACGGTACAGGATGAGCGCGCGAATGAATCCATCAGACAATTTGAACGCCGGACAGGTTCTTCGTCTCCATAACCTCACGAAGGATGTTTCCAAATTTTGTGAGCGGCAACTGCGAACGTATCTGGACGCCCTGGCCCCGGTTTTTCGGGCGCGCCGAATTTTAGGCGACCACGTGGAAGGTTCCGGCCGAGAGGGTGCCGTTGGCGCCGATCAGAACCTGGCGGAACTCAAGGAAGCGTTTCGCATTGCTTGCGGCCGGCCGATCGATCTGCACCGGCCGTTGACGACTCCGATTGAATCGCTGTCCACCCAGCTCCAAATCAACGCCTGGGAATACACATACGATGTCGCCAGCGGAAGCGACCGAAAGAGAATAACCGTTCGATCGCCCTTGACCTGGGTGATTTCGTATCCCTCCACCTATTCACTTTCCATGCTGCGCCAGGTGATTGCAGGAGACCACGAACGGGAGCAGAACCATATCGCAGCGTTCGTCGTTCGGGCGTGCGTCTTGTCGCTCATGTTTGAAAAACTCCCGGGGCTCAAAGACGTCTGGGCAGGGCTGCGGTACCGCGTCGAAGTCCGCAAATCCAAAGAACTTGGCGATGTGCCTCTGGTGACTGTTTCGGCGCCCTTTCCATCCATGCGGCCATCCGATGAAGTCGTTTTCATGGCAAGTGGTTTGTCGGGTCAGAATTCGTTCGAGGAAATCATCGACCTCGATGCGGTTCGACAAATGCCGGATCCGTGCTGGGATCAGATACAGAAACTGCTTCAACCGCACGGCGAAAAGTTGTGAATCGACGCGAGCTGCTGCTGCTCATCGGAGCGGCGGCGATTTCTCGCGACCTGGCCAGGCGCGGCACAAACCTCGGAGCTGCTATTGCGGACTCCCGGCCTCGAGCATCTGGGAATGACCGTTCCGGACCCCAAAGCGGCGGCGGACTTCTATGGCCGCATTTTCAATCCTCAGCTTTTTCGAGAGAAGGATCCACCTCCCCGGTTCTACGTCACCGTCGGAACGGCCTACCTTGCGTTTGGAGGTCCCGGCAACTCCGGCAATGCGACGCCGCGGGTCGATCACTTCTGTGCCCTCGTGCAGGACTACAATGCCCAGAACATGAGGAAATCGCTGGAAGCCGAGGGCATGATTGTGACAGGTGCGGGAATGATCGGCGATCCGGACGGTCTCCGGCTTCAATTGCTGAATGTGCCGGGCGGGCTCGCCGGAACGATCGTCCCCGGCGGCCGGATTTCGCTGGAACAGCCGGCGATTCATGCGACCGGGCTCGACCATATCACGCTGCTCGTATCTGACCTGGAGCGCTCCACGCTGTTCTACCGAAAGTTTTTCGGACAGGAAACGTCGCGTACAAAAGCGCCGGCACGAGTCTGGTTCAAAGTTGCGAACACCAGCTTGGGACTCGAAGCGGCGCCGGCCGGGCAGTCGCCACGCATCGATCACTTCTGTTTCAACGTGGCTGGCTTCGACCGCCGGCAGGCAACCGGTAAACTCCGCGAGCTCGGAGCCGAACCAGCGCCTTCCAATGACGAACAACTGTTGCGCTTCCGCGATCCGAACGGGATTGTGGTGGAATTGAAAGCGCTGTAGCGGCGGTCTAAGCGAATGGTTTAGAAACACAAAGACACAAAGGCACAAAGAAGGGGCGCTTCAAATGAATTTTGATTGCGCCCCTTCTTTGTGTCTTTGTGCCTTTGTGTTTCTAAACCCTAGAAAACATACTTCAAAGCGAGCTGAATGATTCGGGGATCCCCGTTTTGGCCGGTCGCGGTCGCCAGGATCTTGCCAAAATTCGGGCTGTTCACTGCCGCCGTGGGATTGCCCGGGTTCAAATGATTGGGCAAGTTGAACGCCTCGGCTCGGAACTCGACCGTTTGGCTTTCCGTAACCCGGAATCTCCGTGTCAGGGCCATGTTGATGACGATATTTCCGGGCCCCTGCGTGTTGACGTTGCCGGTTCCCCACTGGCCGTCCGCCGGCCGGCCGAAGGCGGCAGGGTTCAGATACTGAGAGGGAGTTTTATCCGCAGTGTAGACATCGCCGAGGAGTTGATTCGCTCGGTCTCTTCCCTGTGCGCCGCAAAGGCAGGTATCCGCGCCCGTCGTCACTGTGAAGTAGCCGCCGGTTTGGAGGCGCACGATCCCCGAGACCTGCCAGTTGCCTGCGATCATCTGTAGCGCTCTACCGGAAAACTGCGGCATCGCGTACACGGTCGAGAAATTCACAACCTGCCGCCGGTCTCCGTCACAGTTTCCGCGTTCGTAGAACCGGCGGCCGGGATATTGCGCAGACGTGCCGATTCCCGGCTGGCTGTCTCCGGGATCGCCAATGCAGTGGGACCATGTGTAGTTTCCCTGCACGGTTAAACCCTTGGCCCGCCGTCGCTGAATCGAAAGCAACATGCCGTGATAGTTCTGAGTTCCGTCATCCGTGACATCCTCGACGTAGCCGAAGTACTTCCCTTCCCTTTGGTTTGCCAGATACAGCGCGCGCCGCTGGTTGAGATTGGCGAGCGTGGAAGTCGGTCCCAGGTAGATCGCTGGATTGTGCTCGGTGTCACCCAACAAGTGGATGGTGCTGTTGCCGAGATAGTTGCCCGATACCAGCCAGTCGTTCCCGATCTGTCTTTGGATGCTGAGGTTCCACTGATAAACGTAGGGGGCATGCATGTTCGTCCGGTAGCTGTTGTAGGATCCGGCTTGCGAAAAGATGGAGTTCTTGTTGGCGAACTGCGGGAAAGGATTCGGCAAGCCGATGCTGGTGTAAGGATCGTCAAAACTCGACGGGAAAATCTGGATCTGATTGCCAAAGGGAGCATTGGTCCCCTGCGAACTGTAGGTCCAAAGATGGGCATAATCGAAAAAGATTCCGCCCGCGCCCCGGATCGTCATACGGCCATCGCCGCTGGGATCTAGCGCGAATCCCAGACGTGGCGCGAAATGCCACCAGGCATTCTCATGATACTTGTTGGTTCTTCCGTCCTCGCTTCGCCCACTGCTTCCACGCAGCGGAGGAAACTGAAGCCCGGCCGGAGCGTTAACGTACACCTTACTGTGCACGCCCGCGTCAAAAGCTGCTCTGTCAAAATGCGCTGTCTGGTTGTTCGCCTCGTACCCCGGCAGGAAAGGCTCCCATCGTACGCCGTAATTCAGAGTCAACCTGGAGTTCACCTTCCAGGTGTCCTGCACGTACGCGGCAATATAGTGCTGTCGGCCATTGCCCACATTCTCGTTGCCCTGAGCGAAAAGCGACGGTTTTCCCAGCAGGAAGTCACCCAGCCCACTGCCGGACTGGGCTTGACCGGAAAACGTAAACGTGGGGTTCGTATTCACACCCGAATTCGCGCACTGGTGCGCTCCTCGTACCCAGCTCAGATCTTCGGAGACTTGCTCGGCAACCGTGCTGTAATGTCCAGGCTGGATGTTCACCGCCCAGTTGAACCCGTTGGTGATCGCCATGAGCATGCAGTGGGGGTATGGGTTGAAAACGTTCTTTACTCCGATGTCGCTCAGGTCGAGAACCTTCGGAGCAGTTCTGTTCATCTTCGTTCGAATTCCCGACATACGGAAGGAACTCACCATTCCGGAACTGATCAAGTAGGTATTGCCCACAACAGCCGAAAACACGTTCTGAGTCAGATCCCCGATACTCAGCGTCAAGTAGTTGGACGGATTAAGATCGTTCGGTGTAAACCGGCGCGCTTCCTGATAGCGGAAGAACAGCGAGTTTCTCTCGCTTTTCTGCCAGTCCACCTTTCCGAGTGTGATGTGCTCCGTATCCTTCGCCTTTCGACCGAAGCGGATTTCGCCGCAGGGATTGGTGGTTGACGGGAATACCAGTCCGTCCTTATTCCATGTCACCTGCAGGTGAGAACGACCGGGGATCGACCTTGTTGTTGACGAAGGGGGCCCTCAAGGTGAGCGGCCGGCCATTGTTGCATTCGGCAGAGGCGAATGCCGTAAAGTCACCGGCGAGCATCGCCGCGGTCGGAACAAACTGTCTGTCGGCGACCGGCGTTTGGACGTTGGTTGTGGTCTGGTGACCGGCGAAAAAGAAGAGTTTGTTCTTCACAATCGGTCCACCGACCGTTCCACCAAACTGATTTCGCCTGAGGTCGTCTCTTTGCAGAGCGTAGGCATTTCGGGCGTTCAGGCGGCCGTTGCGAAGGAATTCAAACACATCGCCGTGTATTTCATTAGTGCCCGACTTCGTCACTGCATTCATCACGCCCGACGCGTGTTGCCCGTACTGCGCCGGCCCCGCGCTGCTTTCCACCTTGAACTCCTGCAATGCATCCGGGAACGGCATCGGCAATCCCATGTTGTTGTATGGATCGTTATGAGATGCTCCGTCCAGCAGGTATACCAGGCCGTTGCCCGCACCACCCGCCACAGAAATCGTGGTGGTAGGATAATTTCGAATGCCCGAATTGTTGGCGTTGACACCGCCGACGTTCGCGACTCCTGAAAGAAGGACCAGTTCGGTTACCTGGCGCCCGTTGAGCGGTAGCTCGAGCACACGCTGGTTATCGATAACCTGGGTGATAGTCGTACTGCGCGTTTCCACCAGCGCCGCATTCGCCTGAACCTCGACCGTCTCGGTGACCTGGCCAACCTCGAGTACCGCGTTGATCAACGGATTGTCGTTAACCTGGAGCACAATTCCGGTTTGTGCGTAGGTGCGGAATCCCGGAAGACTTGCTTCGAACCGATAAGGACCAATTGGCAGGTTCGTTAATGTATACGAACCGGTCTCATTCGTTACCGCGCTCCGTTTGAGACCCGTTTCTGTCTGTGTTACGGTGACTTCCACGCCCGGCAAGACAGCGCCGCTGGTGTCCTTCACCGAGCCGCTAATCGATGCCGTCGACTGCGCCAAAGCAATGGTGCAGCCCAGAGTAAGAATGAGTAATACACTCAGTACCTCGCTCCAAACCTTCATACAGTTTCCTCCATCATTGAGTTTGTGCGCCGCAGAACGGCCAAAACGCGGGCTAAAGCCCGCGACTACATTTCTCGGAATCAGCCGTCCCAATGTAGTCGCGGGCTTTAGCCCGCGTTTTGGTCGCAACCATCCCCTCGTTGTGAGTCTTGAAATTCTTTGAATGCACGATAACAAAGCGGTCTGGGCTTTTTATAGCTATTTCTTTCGCATTCCAACTATTAAAATGCTCTGACATTTTCATGAAGGAGGGTTTCATGCGGTCGGAAATGATTCGAATAAGCCGCACTGTGGCCTTTAGGCTGGCTGGGTTACTACTATTCGCCGCTCTGCTGACGGCGCAGACGCCGACTGGACCGATCCTGCGTTTGAGCGCGACCACCGAGAACGTCGCTGGCGCGCCGGATTCCGTACGAATCGATTTGCTGCGCTGGTCCACCGATGCCGAGCGCGATCAATTGTTGGCGGCGTGGACTCAGCCTGGCGCGGCTGCAGCCGGTGGACGAGGTGCTGCCGGTGGCGGGCGTGGCGCAGGCGCCCGCGGAGCAGGAGCGCGTGGCGGCGACGCTGCCGCTCCCGATCAAAATGACGACGCCGCTGCCGGTGCGCGCGGGGCCGGCGCTCGTGGCGGTGCGCGTGGGGCCGGGGGCCGTGGCGGCCGTGGCGGCGACGCGGCAGAGGCTCCGCGCCAGACGCCTGAAAGCTCGTTAGCGGCAGCGCTGGACAGAGCGCCTACGTTGGGATACCTGTGGTCGTCGGAAAGCACCGGATATGCGCTGCGCTACGCCGTCCGGTTGGCTCAGCCGGATGGGGAGCGGATCACCCTCATAACCAGTCGGCGTCTGGGCGCCTGGAATAATTTGTGGAAACCCCTTGGAACGGCTGCCGCAACAGACTACGAATTCTCGGTCGTCGAGCTGCACTTGAATGCGAAAGGGGAGGGCGAGGGCAAGGCGTCGCTGACCGGGAAAGTGGCTGTCGATAGCGCTGCCAAAGCGATCGCGCTGGAGAATTACAGCGCGCTGCCGGTGGTCCTCAAGGGCGTAAAATGGGGTCGTAAAGAATTAGCCGCGAATTACGCCGATTACGCGAATGGGGCGCAAGAAACAATTCTTGATGCGCCCCATTCGCGTAATCGGCGTCATTCGCGGCTAATTCTTTACGACTCCATTTTGTCCTATCGGGCGGTAGCGACCGGCGTGTCTGTAACTTTGACTGGATGTTTCTTGGGAGCTCTGCGTTCAGAAATCGACGCCATATAGGTATAAACCACCGGCGTTAGATAGAGAGTGATCAATTGCGAGAACAGCAGGCCGCCGACAACAGCAAGGCCTAACGTCTGGCGTGCTTCGCCGCCTGCGCCATAACCGAGAGCGATCGGCAATGAACCGAGCATTGCAGACATTGTCGTCATCATGATGGGACGAAAGCGGACAAGACAGCCCTGGTAGATTGCCTCGAGCGGGGCGACGTTATCGTTCCGCTGAGCTGCCAGAGCAAAATCGATCTGCATGATTGCATTCTTTTTCACAATGCCGATCAGCATGATCAGTCCAACGAAGCCGTAAATGTTCAGATCCATCTTGAACAACGATAAGGTCAGCAGAGCGCCGAAGATGGCGGACGGCAGTCCGGAGAGAATCGTCAGCGGATGGATGTAACTCTCGTACAGGATGCCGAGCACGATGTAAATAACCAGGATCGCAATCACGAGCAGCAGCGTGAGATTTTTCACCGAGTTCTCAAACTCTCTGGCCGTGCCCTGGAACGCGCCGACGACGGACCCCGGCAGGCTGCGCGTGATCTCGCTGATCTGCTCGACGGCA
The DNA here is from genome assembly GCA_003223895.1 of Acidobacteriota bacterium. Taxonomy (GTDB): domain Bacteria; phylum Acidobacteriota; class Terriglobia; order 20CM-2-55-15; family 20CM-2-55-15; genus 20CM-2-55-15. Next base: position 748 of record QHXD01000555.1, on the reverse strand, counting down.
TCGCCAAGCGAAACTCCCGGCTTGAGATTGAACGACACCGTCACCGAGGGCAGCTGGCTCAAGTGGTGGATCGTCAGCGGACCCGCGTCCTGCGTGACTTTCGCAAGAGTGTCGAGAGGCACGAGCCGCCCGTCGTCGGACTTGATATATATCAGCGACAGTGCATCGGGGCGTGCCTGATACTCCGGCAACAGATCCAGCATCACTCTGTATTGATTGGTAGGCGCGTAAATCGTGGAGACCCACCGCGGCCCGTAGGCATCGTACAGGGCGCTCTCGATCTGTTGCGCATTGACCTTCAAACTGGCGGCCTTGTCGCGGTCGATGGCCACGTTGAGCTGCGGGTTCTGAAGCTGAAGATCGCTGATCACGTCGGTAATGCCGGGCATCGCGGCCATTTCGTCGCGGAGCTTGCGTGAGGCATCGTAGAGTTCGGCATTGTCGGGACCCTGCAGGGTGTACTGATACTGCGCGGTCGTGTTCTGCCCGCCGATGCGAAGGGTCGGCGGATTCTGTATGTAAACCCTCATGAAAGGCAGGCCCGACAGCTTCTGCCGCAGGCGAGTGAAGATCACATCGAGCCTGTCTCGCTCCAGGCGAGGCTTCAGACGAAGAAACAGACGGCCGAAGTTTGAACCGGAATTGTAGCCCCCGGTGCCACCGCTGAGGCCCGAGTAAAACGACTGCACGGCCGGATCCTGCCGTACGATGTCCGCGGCAATTTGTTGATAGCGGGTCATCTCATCGA
>QHXD01000554.1 GCA_003223895.1 Acidobacteriota bacterium | reverse complement strand
GGTTCGATTCGCGCCTGGTTCGCGGCAAAACCTGAAGTCGCGCTGAAGTACTCGATGAATCCGTGCATCAGCAGCCGCAGAGGGCCCGCCATGTATGTTTCCGGCAGTCCGAGTTCGAGGTAATGCATCTTCGAAAAACCCGGAAACTGAATCGGATCGAAAGCTGTGACGTACCGCCTATCGCGCCACAGAAGTTGCGGCAATACGTCGCGGCCCTCGCCGTCGCGCGCGGACCGCGGTGGACGAGCGTTACGGCTCGCGATAATCCTGAACTCAGGAAAAGGTGGCGCGCTCGCGAAGTATTCATTGGGATAAACATCGACGTCCGCCGGATGGTCAATGGCAGCCAGCCGCACGTGATCGAGATAGACCAGTTCCTCCATGACCTCGGCAAACCGGAAGCTCAGGCGGCCATTGCGGGGTTGCACATGGCGGCCCTCGATGCGCAGATACTCCGTGGGATCGGGAACATTCGTTTCACCGGGCGCAACCCAGTGGCCGACGATTCCCGGCCCGATCATGTCGGAGATAAACTCGTAGTGTTCGCCGTTCCACACCCACACCACCGGGCACGAACTGCCGCGTCTGTCGATCTCACGAATGACGTGGCGGTGGCCGGACGCAAGTTGAACTTCATCTTGCACGACGCCCGTTGGCCACAGTAGCCGCACGACGTCTGCTTCTTTGGCCTGGTTGACGCCTGCGACGACTTCTCGGGCATTCTGTCCGAGATATCCCGACGATGACGGCATCTCCCATTTCTGGCGCAGTCCGCCGGCGAACACTTCGATTTTCGAGCCGAGGCCGCTTCGATTGTCCGCGAGGCCGCGGAAAGCCAGGCGCACGGACGAGCGCCGATTCCCTCCATTGTTCTTCAACAGAATCGGCGCGCCACCGTTTTGAGTGATGAGCAGATCGGCGTCGCCGTCGCCGTCGATGTCGGCGCTCGCGAGTGCGCGCGGACGATCGAGGTGGACGGAGCGAAGCGAGGCCGCGGCGGTGACATCGGCGAACCGGCCGTCGCCGAGATTTCGCAGCAGCAGCATTTCGCCGGAACCTGCGGCATCGCGCTCGCCGACGGCGGCAAGGTCGATCCAGCCGTCATTGTCGATGTCGATCGCCGTGATTCCCCAACCGCGAACCCACTGCGGTTCGGGAATCGCGACTCGCTCGAACCGCGTCCCGCCGGCGTTTTTCCATAAGCTCACGCCGGGTTGACCCCAATGTGTGAATGCCAGGTCCATGAAGCCGTCTTTGTTGAAGTCGAATGCGATGACGCCCGCGGGATTCGGCGGGAAAGTGGAGTCCCAGGGTTCCGACCGCCGGAAAGGTCCTTCACGTGGATTCGTCAACACTGCAGCGGACTGGCGCCAACCTGTGACCACAAGGTCGATGGCGCGATCATTATTCAGGTCTGATGCGAGCGCCGCAATCGCGGCTTGCCCATCTCCACGCAATCCGGACTGGGCTGTCCAGTCTGTGAATGTTCCATTGCCGTTGTTGCGCCAGAGCGCACTCGGCGCCGGAGCCGGAGCGAACGGAAAACTGAATTCACCATTAGGTTGAACGGAGAAATTGGTGAACCCGGAAATATAAAGGTCGAGATCCCCATCGTGGTCGAAATCCACAAGGGTGAGTCCCAACGGAACACCGTCGAAACGAATGCCGGTCGCTGACGTGACATCGCGGAATCTGCCGTTGGCTTCGTTGTGGTAAAGGGCAATTCCGTTCGACAACCCGAGAACGATATCGTCGCGACCGTCATTGTCGTAATCGCCAATCGTGCATCCATGCGCTTCGCCGGCGGAATCCAGTCCGGCCTGCGCGGTCGCGTCGGAAAACCTGCCGCCTCCGTTATTGCGATAAAGGGTTGCCGTGCGGGGTCCTTGTTCGGCGGGCAGCAGTAAGTCTTGCCTGCCATCTCCATCGAAGTCGATGAAGCATGCGCCGGCACCGGCGAGTTGTAAGAAACGATCCCGTGGCCCGGGCGGCGGTCGTGGCGCGATGCGCCCGCCGGACAATGTGCTCGCGGCAAAACGAATCGCGAAATCTCGAGGAGCTACTTCCGCACCTCCCACAGGCTCTGCCGTGGAATACGGGCCCTGCTCGCCATAGGTGAGGCTGATCTGTTTGCCGATTTTCGATTGGGTCAGCTGATCGAACCGGGCAAGGTGCTGTGCCGCCGCCGCATCACTTCCAGAGAGCTGATAAGCCCGCGCTAAACCGAATTCAGCGGAGAGATGCAGTGAATCCAGCGCCAGGCACTTTTCGAAAGCCGCAATGGCCTGGTCGTAACGCCGGGCCTGCGCATGAAGCTGTCCGAGAAAGTACAGCGTGTCCGCGTCGCTTGCATCCAGCCCGCCAACCTTCTCGAAGGCATCGATAGCCGCGTCGGTTTGCGCCAGCGTTCGATAGACGATGCCCAGGTTGTACCAGGCCCGCGCGCTCTGCGGCTGACGGCGGGTTGCATCAAGGAGAACGTCGCGCGCTTCGGCAAACTGCTGGCCGTTCAGCAGAGCAATGCCTTCATTCAAGCGGGCTGCGAAAAGAGACGAGTCTTCCGCCTCGGCCCGCCGGAACGTCTGAAGCGCTTCAGCGATGCGCGCCTGGTTCATATAAGCGACACCAAGGTTGTTGAAACGGATCGCGGCGGCGGTTCCAGGTGTGCGCTGCGTCGTGAAAGCAGTAACCACAAAGAGACAAAGACACACAGGTACAAAGGCGTGCTTAAAGACCTGTTTGAACGCGCCTGTGTGCCTTTGTGTCTTTGTGTCTTTGTGCTTACTCATCTCATTAACCGATGCATCTGAATTGTCTCGCTGCCATTGGCGATCCACTCTAAGATTTCATATCTCAATTTCACTGTTAAACAAACGTGTATTCCATATTGGTTATTCACAATACGTCAGCTTATGCGGCACTCGTCTAATTACTACCAAATACTTCGGGAACATTTGAATGAGCACTGAGACCAACCGTTTCCTCGCATTGTTTGCAAGTGTGGATTGATCAATCTGCCTGCCGCGCAAGTCTGTGACTGCGGTTACAGATTTGAAGCAACAAGAAACTGAATCGCAACGAAATGGGAGGCGCTACTCCTGCGTAGCGATACCGATCCGGTGCCGCATGGCGTAGCGTACCAGTGCGGCTGTGCTGTGAACATCGAGGCGACGCATCAATTCCGCTCGATGCTTTTCGACTGTTTTTGGGCTGATATTCAGCGTGGCTGCGATTTCTCATCGTCATTTCCTTTCTCCGAGCGGGGACGAGTGCGCACACCCGCCCCCATGGCTCAGGGGACTAGATGCACATCCGTTCGACCGAGC
>QHXD01000553.1 GCA_003223895.1 Acidobacteriota bacterium | reverse complement strand
ATCCTTTTCGAAATAGGGCTTGTCCGGACTCGGAACGATCACCTTCGCGCCTTCGGCCACATATGTTCGCATGCCGCCGGTATGGTCCATGTGGTGATGGGTCAGGACCACATACCGGATTGGCTTGCCCGGATACTTCGCTTTTGCTGCGTCGATGACCCAGCGCGATTGCAGCTCGCCATAAGGGGCATCGAAGATGACCAGATGGTCTTTCATCGCGACGATCAGGTTGTTGGCGGTTCCTCCCTCGACATGCTGCACGTTGGGCGTAAGCTCGACCAGCTTGAGGCCTCCGCCGTTGGGGAAAATGACGTTGTCGCTGTCGGTCAAACGAGTCAGGAAAAGCCGCCGCAATACCCATTGATAAGGCACGTTGCCGGTTGCCGGCGGCTTGGCCGCCGCCTTCACGGCGTCAGGGACCGCAAAGGTCTCGGCTGCGATTGTCGGATTGGCGCTGACCTCCCGATAGGTGAGTCTTGCTACCTCGACATCGTTGACCCGATAAGACAGCGATTGCGCGATCTGCACGCGGCCGACAGCTTTCCAGTCCGCCAGCACGAGATCAAAGTTCGAATCTCCGTTGATGTTGTCGTCATCGCGCGTGCGGACGGCAGCGGGCAGGTGAGTCTTGGGATCGAACAGGATGGTGAATGTCGTTGGGCCGTCAACGTATGAGACCGCCGGCAGCGACTGCTGGCCGAGCCGCTGGGATCCCGCGGCGCGGACCTTTCCCGGTTCGTCCATGGCCTTGACCAGCAGCCAGGGCGAGGCGCGCTCGAGCTCGCGCTGATGCATGGCTACGCGGATGCCGGACATCGCCTGGCTGCTCTTTTCGTCCGTGACGTAACCGAGCGCCGGCAGGACGGTCTCCGTGTATTTCATCTTCACCGCGGGCTCGGGGTATTTCTGATCGCGGTCCCAGGCGGTGCGGGCCCTGCCAGTGGCGAGATCCCAGGTGATCGCGAACGTCGCATCCCCCAGGAAGCGCGGCTCTGCACCGGCCAGGAATGACTGCCCCGGTTCCCAGAACCTGGCATCGCCTTTGATGGCCAGGCCCTTCAGTGCGCGCAGTTCGGCGCCACCTTCCGCGGCGACGGCCTGCTTGACGAGATCGCCACTTCCTTGAGCGAACGCCGGCTGTTGTTGGATCATCGCCAGCAAAAATGCGATCGACAGAGCGTATTTCATGGCTTTCCTCCCTTGTGACCGTTACGCTATCACGCTTTTTCAGAGGACTGCGAGAGAAAGACATCCGGCTCCGGAACGGGCCGTAGATGCATTTACTGCTTTATGACGATAAACCATCCAGCGACGATCGGACCTTGTGGGCCGCGGCCACGTCCGCCAGGTGCCGCAGCTGGCGGCGCGCCAGCGGCTGGCGCCGGAACCGGACCGCGCTCGGGCTGGAAGAGGTACACGTTGTGTGTCTTCGGATCAACGGTGATCGTCTTCGCGCCGGCGAACGTGTCGACCGTCGCAACCACCGTGTACTTGTCGGGCGAGTCCTGGTGGACGACCGTGACGTTGCCCTCGCCCCCATTCGGGATGTAAATCAGTTTTTTCGACGGATCCCACCCCAGGGCGTCAACGCGCGTGCCGTTCTTGATCGTCGCCACGATTTTGCCCGTGTTCGGATCAACGACGACGGATGTACCGTTGCAACCTGAGAAAATGCGGTTCGACGCTTTGTCGTATGCGATGCCCGTCGGCCCTTTACACGGCTCGAGCGGCCACGAGGCGGTCGCCTTCCACGTCTTGACGTCGATCACCTGCATCGTGTTCTTGCCTTCGTTGTTGACGAAGATGTGTCCCTTGCCATCGGCCGCGGCGCCTTCGGGCGCCGTGTCCTCGAGGTCGACGGTGGCAATGATGTCACCGCTCTTCGGATCGATCGCGGTGAGAGTGCCAATCGGGCGACTGTGATTCGTCAGAATGATCTTGTCGTCGGGCTCATCGTACATGATGCCGTCGAGACCGGGGCCGACTTTGATCTGTTTGATCACCGCCAGCGTCTTCAGATCGAACATGGTGACAGTCTCGTCGCCGCCGTTCGTCGTAAAGCCGTGACCAGCCCTGGTAACGATGCCGGCGCCATGCACCCCCGGCGTGTTGGGAATGTCGCCGAGGACTTTCCCTGTGGCGCCCTCCACCACCATCATGTGAGTGGCCCGCGAAACGAACACGCGGCCCGTGGCGGCTTCGGCGGCGACGTAGTCTGTGCCGCCTTCACCTTTGATATCGAACTTTTCAACCTTGAACGCTTGCGCGTGCCCGACACTGGGCGCGGCAAGGCTGGTTGCCAAGAGAACCGCAAGTGCGGTCAGTAAGCGTTTGGTCATACGGGCCTCCGTTGTTATTGCGAACGCGTGTGTAAACCTGCACATAATCTGCCTCGGACAGACGACAATTGTAGCCCGTTTGAAACTGAATGGGAGATTACAAAATGCGCTTATTCACGGCCGTCCCGCTTGACCACACCTATGCACGATGATACTGTCGCGCCCGGATGCGAAGATTTCTGCGAAAACCTTCCTTAAGAAGGAGTTGGTCACCATGAAATTCGTTTGCGTGTTGATGGCTACGCTGTTGTCCGCGACGGCAGTTCAGGCGCAGCAGGCGATCGCGCCGAACCCGTCGATTCTCCCAAACTACATAATGGGACCAAGCTGGTTTCCAACCATCTTGAAGCCGTACCAACAAGAGCTGATCAAGCCCCTGGTAATGGAGAATTCGCCGCGGCTGCATGATCTGATCCGCAACGGCAAACTGAGGCTGTCGATGGCGGATACTCTCGCGCTCGCTATCGAAAACAATCTCGACATCGCCGTGCAGCGCTTTCTGCATCCGATCGCCGAAGCAGACGTCCTGCGCGCAAGCTCCGGACAAGCGGCGCGCGGCATCGCCGGAGCGCTCGTGCCGAGTGGTTTAACCCAGGGTGCCCTGGGTGTCGGCGTCAATCAGTTCCAGGGTGCCGGGGGCGTCGGCGGGGCGGGAGGCATTAGCGGCGGCGGTGGAGCTGTACAGATCCCACAGGTGGGCACCTTTGATCCATCCGTCACGATAAACTTCAGTCTGGATCGCACGTCGTCACCTTTGAACACATTGCAGGTGGCCGGCGTATCGCACGTGAACACGACATCGACTGCATTCAGCAGCAGTTATACGCAACTGTTTCCGACGGGAACAAGTTTTACGTACAACCTGAATGGCATCCGGCAAAGCTCTACACAGCAGTTCCTGCTCTATAACCCCGCCGTCATTAGCCGTTTCACCGTAGGCATCAATCAGCCGCTGCTGAGCGGACGCGGGGTTCTGCCCAATAAGCGGTTCATCATGGTAGCTGCCAACAACATGCGGACGTCAGACGAACTCTTGCGTCAGCAGGTAACAGCCACAGTCGTTCAAGTGGAGAATGCGTACTGGAATCTCGCGGCGGCGAACGAAGCCATCCTCGCGGCGGAGCGGACATTGGAAGTTGCCCAACGTTTGGACGATGATACCAAGGGCAAAGTGGAGGTAGGTACGGTCGCTGCAATCGAAATGGCATCTACGGGATCAGCTGTTGCAGCAGCCCAACGCGACCTGATTATTGCGCAAACCGACTTTCAGCTTCAGCAAGCTCAGTTCAAAAAGTTACTGAGCAAGCGAACGGATCCTGAGTTGGATGCCGCCACTGTCGACACAACCGACGACTTGCCCGAGCCAAACCAAAGAGACGTGCCGGAACTGAAGACGGCGCTTGCGGCTGCTCTCGAAGAAAGGCCTGAACTGCGCATCACACACCAGGATCTCGCCAACCAGGACATCAGTGCACGTTTCACACGCGACGCTCTTCTGCCGAGTGTCCACGTTTTCAGTCTCTACGCGGGCGCGGGGCTCGCCGGTGACAATTCGAATTTGACAGGAGGAACCGGTAAGTCGCTGTACCAGGGTTTCTCGGCACAATACCCGGAATATGCCAGCGGCCTGAGCATGGTGATTCCACTTCGAAATCGCGCTGCACAGGCCGACAATTTGCGTGCGCGTCTCGAACAACAGCAGCTTGAAGTAAGCGCCCAACGGCTGAAGCAGGAGGTTGAGTTGGAAGTGCGCGAGGCGATGGTTAGCCTGACGCAAGGAAAGGCGCTGGTCGAAGCCGCCAATGAGGCGGTGAAACTGGCGAATCGCGTGCTGGACGGGGAGCGAGCGAGGTTCGAGTCGGGAGTCTCGACAACTTACAATGTCATCTTGCGCCAGCGGGACCTCGCTGCGGCTCGCCAGGCCCAGATTACCGCGTCGGTGACATATGCCAAGGCGCTGGTCGACATGCATCGCGCAACCGGAGGAACGCTCAAAGAAAACGGCATCGAACTCCGCGATGCGCTCACGGGCGAAATCACCAGGCACCCGTCGCCTCCATTCCAGGCGTCTCAAAGGTCTAACGCCGAGTCAAAGTGATGCGCGCTTTCCTGGGTTTTGTGTGCTTCTTTGTGGCTGGTTTTTCAGCGCCCCTCGTGGCGCAGCCGGCCAGCAACGCGCCGGCCGCTGGTCCAATCGATCTCGAACTGTTGAGCCGCGGGAGACCTGTTTTCCCGACGGTGTGGAATGCTTATCGTCCGGTTCCTCTTCACCCGATCGACTCCAGCAACGGACCAAGAGTCTTGCGCTATATACAGCAAGGGAAACTCGCACTATCTCTAACTGAATACCTGCAGTTGATTGTTGAGAACAACCTGGCCTTACAGGCTGCCCGATACAACTATCTGATCGCCCAGGTAGACCTGCTTCGTGCGCGATCCGGCCAGGCGGCGCGCGGAGTACCTTCAGCACCTCCACCGGGAGCCCTGTTTGCAGGAGCGATTGGCGCAGGCGTAGGAAACATTTCGAATGTATCCAACGGGGGAACAGGCGGGACGGCCATTTCCGCTTCTGCCAGGCAGGTGTTCGGTGGACCGCGCGGCATATTTGACCCTACTCTGTCGGTCAACATGAGTTGGGATCGCGTTGTGGATCCCCTGAATTCCACACGCGTGGCTGGAACTTACAACGTTGCTATTCAATCCTCTGTTCTCCAAACGCGGTTGCAACAAGAACTCCCATTTGGAACCAGTTACGCCATCTCCTTCAACGTGCAGCGCCAGACGACGACACAAGCGTACATTCGCTATAATCCTGCTTACACGTCTTTTTTCAGCCTGGATGTCTATCACCCTTTGCTAAACGGGACCGGCCGAGCCTTCACCCAACGGTTTGTGGCCGTAGCTGAGAATGATCGGCGCATTGTGCATGAAGCGTTCCATGGTGACCTTGGCAACGCTCTTACCACTGCCGCGAACACGTACCTGGATTTTGTTGCCTTGCGGGAAAAGCAGCGCGTGGCCGAGCGGGCGCTGGCCCTGGCCGAAACAATCCATAAAACCACGCAGGAACGGATTGAGCTTGGCAAACTGGCGGCCAGCGACTTAATCACGGCAGAGTCACAGGTCGCCACGACCCGGCGCGATTTGATCGTTGCCCAAACGAATACACAACTGCAGGAAGTACGCGTCAAAAGTCTCATTACGAAAATGATCGGCCCGGATATCGCCGCGGTCCCAGTCGAGCCCACGGATGCGCTCGAGCGAATGATCGAGAGGCCGATCCCACCGCTCAACGAGGTGCTGAGGCAAGCCATGCATAAGCCTTCGATACGTCGAGCGGAACTTGCAGTGGAAAACGAGCGGATTGCGGAAACTTTCACGCGCAGTGCCCTGCGCCCCA
>QHXD01000579.1 GCA_003223895.1 Acidobacteriota bacterium | reverse complement strand
GACGGAACTCGGCCGGGTCGGCTTTCGCCGCGGCCGCCAGTTCGTCGATAAATGACTCGGAAGCGAAGGTCGACTGTGGGCCGTTGGGGTCTCGCAAGTTGCCGGTGCGAAGCGGCGTTTCCCAAACAAGCGGCATGCTCACGACTTGTGCGGCCATGAGCCGGTTCGGGATAACGTACATTTCCCCAGGGGTGGCCGCGCTGCCGGGAGCGGGCGTTGCGCGCCTCTTTCCCATGAGCTGAGCAATCAGGACGGTATCGGGCTCGTTATAACCGAGGTGATTGTAATCGGCCGATTGCGCATTGTAGTCCAACGCAACGAGATTGCCCTGGGCATCGAGCCCTCCGCGGATCTTGAACGTAAAAGCCGGGCCCTTGGTATCCCAGGCCGTCTCCTCGTGCCTCATCCACTGCATTCGAACCGGCCGGCCGATCTCCCTGGCCAGGAAGGCGGCCTCGAACCCTGCGTCATCGGCGGCGGTACGCCCGTATCCCTGCGGCCCCTCCATCCAGACGACGCGCACTCGATCGCGTGGCATTTCAAGAAACTGGGCGACGCCCGTTCGCATACCATACGATTTCATGTCATTGGAATAGATCGTCATCTGACCGTTCGATGGATCGGCCATGGCATGGGCCGGACTGATGGCCGTGTGTCCCTGGAATGGGACATCGTATTCGGCTTCGATGACCTTTGCCGCGCCTGCCAGGGCCTCGTCCGGGTTCCCCACCACGTTGGGCCTAGCGCTGGACGTGGGTGTCGCGCTGCGCATGTACTTGAACAGATCTTCCGATGAAGGGAAGGGCGCTGTTGCCGGCTTTTCCCAGTTGACCTTGAGCTGCCGGGACGCTGCGATTGCCTGTTCTTCGCGCTCGCAGACGACCGCCACGTAGTTACCCTTGCTTACCACCCTGATGAATCCGGGGATTCCTTTAACGGAAGATTCGTCGATGTTGATCAGCTTCGCCCCTGCGAACGGCGGCTTGACGTTGCGCGCATGAACCATGCCGGGGAGCCTAACGTCGCCGGCCCATCTTAACGAGCCGTCCACCTTGGCAGGTATGTCGTAGCGTTGGGGCGACTGACCCACCATCTTGAGTTCCTGTACCGGTTTCACCCTGGCCACACCGGTCGTCGCATCGATGTTGTTACCGGTCAGCGTGACATTGAACCTCTTTCCTCCGATCAGTTCGCCGTAGGTGACTTTCCTGGAGGGATCCGCTTTCACACTGATCACGCCCTCGCTGACGGTTAGCTGCTCGACAGGCACGCCAAACCGCTTCGATGCCATGTCCAGCAGAACACGCCTGGCTTCTGCAGCCACGCGCCGCATCGGCCAGCCATCGGTCTGTATCGCATCCGAACCGCCCGATCCACCCTGATCGACGGTGATGTCGGTGCTGCCCATGATGCAGGTGGTTTTGTTGTATGCGATGTCGAGTTCGTCCGACATCATCTGGCGGAAGGCCGTTCCGGTGCCCTGGCCACAATCCGTCTTCCCGACGTAGAAGGTCGCTGTGTTGTCGTCACGGATGACGATCCAGGAATCGAGCTGCTTGTAGTCGGGATCGGGATACGGACCGGCAGTCCCTGCAGTCTGGGCGCCGGCAGCCGCGATAGCCCCCTCGGGGACCATCGCCGCGGTGCTGAGGCTCACAACGAGCAGACCCGAACCCTTGAGAAAGTTTCTGCGGGAGGCAGTCCCGTTGAACTTGTCCATCACTTCTTCGAGCACTTCTTCGACCTGTTTCGGAATTTTAGTGAAGGGTGTCATGCGACCACCTCCTTCTCCGAAGCCGGCCGGATGCCGGCAATCGCCCTCGCGGCGCGCTTGATGGCGGCCTGGATGCGGTAATACGTCATGCAGCGGCACAGGGTTCTGGCCATGCCCTCGCGGATCTCCGCATCGGTGGGATGCGGTTTCTTGTCCAGCAGCGCCTTGGCAGTCATGATCTGCCCGTTCTGGCAGAAGCCGCACTGCGGGACCTGCTCGTCGATCCAGGCCTGCTGCACAGGGTGTAGCCTGCCTTCTTTGGATAGTCCTTCAAGCGTGGTGATCTCGCTTTTAACGCTGGACGTCGGCGTGACGCACGACCGCGTGGCCACGCCATTGATAATCACTGTGCACGCCCCGCACTGGCCCAGTCCGCAGCCGAACCGCGGACCTTGCAAGCTGAGATCATTGCGCAGGATATAGAGCAGCGGCGTCGATGGGTCGATATTCAGGGTGTGCGTTTTCCCGTTCACCTTTAAAGTGATGTTGCTCATGATCCGTTCTCCTTACCCATTGGGTGGATGCCTCGATTGAAGGAGATGATTCTACCAGCAAACGGGCATCGTTGCAGAATCCTCTCCCCGGGCAAATGCGAAAGGTAGTATAAGCAAGCTCATGATAATACGCATTGTTTCCGTGATGGTGCTCACCCTCACGCTGGGCGTGCTGGCCCCCGCTGCGCAGCAGCAAACGGCGCCGATTCCGATCACCGAGCGGGATCTGATGGAGGGTTTGAAGAATCCCTCCCGCTGGCTGACGTTTTCCGGCGATTACACGGGGCAGCGGCACAGTCCGTTGAAGCAGGTGACGCCGCAAAATGTCGCGGGACTCGTTCCGCAGTGGGTATTCCAGACCGATGTTCCGGGCCTTCCCGGACGTGGCCTGGAAAATTCGCCGCTTGTCGTTGACGGCATTCTGTACCTGACCGGGAACAACAACCAGGCGTGGGCCATCGATGGGCGGACGGGCCGTCCGATTTGGAGCTATCGACGCAGGCTGCCTGCCAACATTTCTGCGTCGGTCTGTTGCGGGCCCGTGAACCGCGGCTTTGGGATTCTCGGCGATCGCCTGTACATGGGCACTCTCGACGCGCATCTCGTCGCACTCGACCGGAAGACGGGTGATGTCATCTGGGACGTCGCGGTCGGCGATCCGAAGAATGCCAACGCGATCACGGCGGCGCCTCTCGTCCTCAAGAACAAGGTGATTGTTGGAGTGGCGGGTGGAGACTTCTCGAGCCGGGGCTACATCGATGCCTACGACGCGCGGACCGGAGAGCGCGTCTGGCGCTTCAACACGATTCCGTCGCCTGGCGAGCCGGGCAGCGAGTCGTGGCCGAACGCCGAGGTCGCAGCGCGCGGTGGCGGAGCAGCCTGGGTGACGGGCAGTTACGATCTTGCGCTCAACCTGGTGTACTACGGCACGGGCAACCCGAATCCCGACTACTACGGCGACGATCGCGGCGGCGACAATCTCTATACCTGTTCATTGGTGGCGCTCGACGCAGACACCGGCAAGCTGCGGTGGCATTACCAATTCACCCCGCACGACGTGCACGATTGGGACTCCGCTCATGTGCCGGTGCAGGCGGACCTGACGATCGGCGGCCAGCCTCGCAAAGTGATCATGGTCGCGAACCGGAACGGGTTTTTTTATACGCTGGACCGCGAATCGGGAAAACTGCTGGTCGCCAAGCCATTCATCGACGGATCGAACTGGGCCAAGG
>QHXD01000578.1 GCA_003223895.1 Acidobacteriota bacterium | reverse complement strand
TGCGTGCAGTTATCTGGGGAGATCCTAAACAGACACGACTCGCTCAAAAAGCCGAGGGACTCGACCAAAAAGTCGTGCGACTCGACCAAAAATCGTGCGGCTCGACCAAAAAGTCGTGCAGCTCGACCAAAAAGTCGTGCAGCTCGACCAAAAAGTCGTGCAGCTCGACCAAAAAGTCGTGCAGCTCGACCAAAAAGTCGTGCAACTCGACCAAAAAGTCGTGCAGCTCGACCAAAAAGTCGTGCAGCTCGACCAAAAAGTCGTGCAACTCGACCAAAAAATCGTGCAACTCGACCCAAAAATGGAGCAGTTCGGTCCAAAAGTCGAGCAGTTCGCTTCAACAGTCAAGCAATTCGCTCCGAAAGTAGAGCAACCCGCTCCAAAATTCGTGCAACTCGATCTGAAAGTCGAGCAGCTCGATCGAAAAGTCGAACAACTCGATCCAAAAATCGAGCCGATCCTCTCCACAAGTCGAGCGACTCGCTCCAAAGCAGCAACGCCTCGGGGCATTAAAGCCTCACCTTGACGTCTCGTAAGACCTCAGTCTCCGAAAGTTGGGCTGGGTTCAGGCACGGCCTTCTTCCGCTGCATCCGAACCTGCAGTTGTTCCATATACAGGTAGAGGACCGGGGTGATGTAGAGGGTCAGGAGCTGCGATACGAGCAAGCCGCCGACAACGGCAAGGCCAAGCGGTTGACGCGCGTCCGCGCCTTCACCGTAACCCAGAGCGATGGGCAGTGTGCCGAGAAGTGCGGCCATGGTTGTCATCATGATGGGGCGGAATCGCAGGATGCAGCCCTGGTAGATCGCCTCCGCGGGACTCTTGTCCCCCGCGCGCTGCGCTTCAATGGCGAAGTCGATCATCATGATTGCGTTTTTCTTCACGACGCCGAAAAGCATGATCAACCCGACAAAAGCGTAGAGATCGAGCTGCTTGCCGAACAGAACCAGCGTCAACAAAGCTCCGAAGACGGCCGAGGGCAGTCCGGAAAGGATCGTGATCGGGTGAATGAAGCTCTCGTACAGGATGCCGAGGACGATAAAGATGACAAGGAGCGCGACGATCAAAAGGATCGTCAAGCCCTGGAAGGACTCCTGGAATTCTTTAACCGTTCCCTCGAAACTGACGTTGACGCTTGCAGGAATGCGCAGCTCGCGAATCGCTTCGTTCACACGCGCGGCAGCATCGCTCAATGCGATGCCCGGCTGGAGATTGAATGAAACGGTAGCGGCCGGAAGTTGTCCGAAGTGATTCACGCTTAGCGCACCGACGGTACGCGTCACATTCGCAACTTCATCGAGCGGGACGAGCGCGTCATTGGATGAGCGGATGTACAATCCGGCCAGGGCATCGGGTGACCGCTGATGTTCCGGCTGCACCTCGAGAATCACCGAATACTGGTTCGCTGGAGCGTAAATATTCGACACCTGCCGGTTCCCGTACGACGTGTAAAGCGCGTTTTGAATCTGCTCGGGCGTCACGCCGAGAGAGAGCGCGCGATCCCTATCGATGTCCACCGTCACTTGTGGACTCGCGATCTGAAGATCGCTGTTCACATCGAAGAAGCCCGGCAGCATGCGGACCTTTTCCGTGAGCTTCGGCGTCCAGTCATAGATCTCTTTGAGACTCGCGCTCCGGACGGTCATCTGATAAACGCTGGTCGAGAACTGGCCGCTGAGCTGGATCGGAGGCGGGTTTTGAAGGAACGTCATAAGGCCCGGCACCTGGGCAAGCCTGGGCCGCAGCGCGCCAATGGTTTCGTCGGCCGAAAGCGTCCGCTGATCGCGTGGTTTCAGCTTCGAGAAAACAATGCCCTGATTGCTGCCGAGCAGGCCGCCGGTCAAGAATGCCGCGGCATTCTCTGCGTTGGGATCGGCCTGGATGATATCGGCCACGGACTTCATGCGTTGTGACATCGATTCGAACGAAATGTCTTGTCCCGCCATGCTGATGCCAAAGATGAATCCGGAGTCCTGACTCGGGATGAAGCCCCGCGGCATGGTCATGAAGAGATAGACCGTTCCAATCAGCATCAAGGCGGCAACTATCATCGTTGCGAACTTATGGCGAAGCGCCTTTCGCAAAGTGTAGTCGTATGCTCCGGCCATCCGGTTGAATCCGCTTTCGAGCGCGACGTACAATCTTCCGTGCGTGCGATGGTGCGACGGCAGGTAACGGCTTCCCAGCATGGGCGTGAGCGTGAGTGAAACAAAGCCGGATATCAAAATCGCCACGATGATTGTGACTGAAAACTCATTTAAAAGCCGCCCGACCATACCGCCGAGAAACAGGACAGGAATGAACACGGCAATGAGCGACAGGGTCATGGATACGATCGTGAATCCGATTTCCTTCGACGCGAGCATGGCGGCCTCAAATCGACCCTTGCCCATTTCCATGTATCGCACGATGTTCTCGAGCATGACGATGGCGTCGTCCACGACGAAACCAACGCATAACGTCAGAGCCATCAAAGACAGCGTATTCAGGCTGTAGCCGAGCAGGTACATCACCGCAAACGTTCCAACGATGGAGAGCACGACGGCCAGGCCGGGAATGAGAGTTCCGGAGAGATTCCGCAGGAAGAGGAAGATGACCATAACCACGAGCGCAACGGTCAGTACCAGCGTGAATTCGACGTCGCGAATCGAACCGCGAACGGGTTCGGATTCATCCCAGAGCACCAGCATCTCCACCGATGGAGGCAGCGAGGCCCGGAGTTCGGGAAGAATCTTTCGGATGTCATTGGAGATCTGGACGGTGTTTGTTCCGGGTTGGCGCGCAATGCCGAGGAAGATGCCGCGAGTCCCGTTGTTCCAGGCAACGGTCTTATCGTCCTCGACCGCATCCACCACTGTTGCAACGTCCTCGAGTCGCAACGGAACTCCATTGCGCCATTCCACAATCAGCGGGCGATAGGCAGCAGCCTGCATCAACTGCCCGCTCGATTGGACCGTGAAAGCCTGCTTCGCTCCTTGCAGGCGTCCTGTCGGCAGATTCACGTTACTTTGCTGAATAGCACGCTGAACGGCATCGATTCCCACCTGGTGGGCCGCAAGCCGATCCGGGTCGACCTGGATACGCACCGCGTATTTCTGCGCTCCCACAATCTGGACGCCCGATACACCGCCGACGGTTGAGAAGCGCGGCGCCAGCACGGTTTCCGCATACTCGTTTACCGTGTACAGCGGGAGCGTGTTGGAGCTCAACGACAGCCAGATGATCGGCTGTTGCGAAGGATTCTGCTTCGCGTACGACGGAGGCCGCGGCATGGGCGGGAGGACGGCTTGCGCGATCGCGGACTGCACATCCTGCGCGGCGGCATCGATGTCACGGCCCTCCCTGCATATTAGCCGAGGTGATCGAGCGCACTCCGGCGATCGTCGAGAATTGTCGCTCCAGGGGTGTCGCTATGGCCGACGCCATCGTCTCCGGGTTCGCGCCGGGCTGAGCGGCGACGACCTGAATGGTCGGATAGTCCACGCTCGGCAGCATCGCGACGGGCAAGGCACGGAACCCCACAATTCCGAAAAGCAGAATCGCGAAGGTCAGCAGCGCCGTCATGATCGGACGTTCGATGAAGATGCGCGAGAAATGCATGATTATTTCGCTGTGACGATTTTTGCTCCGGGGAACAGGCGGGACTGGCCGTCCGTGACAATCGTTTCACCGGCAACGAGGCCTTTCTGTACCATTACTTTGCCGCCGACAGTTTGCCCGATTGTGAGAGGACGCGGCTCTACGGTCTCGTCGGACTTGACGACATAAACAAAGGAGCCCTGTTGTCCGGCCTGAACCGCCTCGGCTGGAATCACAGTCGCCGTTTGCCTGTCCATGGTAAGCACAACGTTTGCAAACTGGCCCGGCCACAAACTCGCGTCGCGATTATCGAAGACGGCCTTCAGCCGGATCGTTCCGGTATTCTTATCCACGGTGTTGTCGATGACTGCGAGCGTTCCGCGAATCGCTACTTCGACCATCAGCTTGCGCCGCGAATTCTGCTGCGAGATCAGACTGAGATAGCGCTCCGGAACACCAAACGTGACGAAAATCGGCGCGATCTGATTGATGACGACCAGCGGTTTATCATCATTCGCCTTCACGAGATTTCCAACGTGCATCAGCAGGTTGCCGGTTCGGCCGGAAAGCGGGGCACGGATCTCGCTGTAGGCCAGGTTGAGCTTCGCCTGTTCCAGAGCCGCTCGATCGCTTTCAAGCGACGCACGGATACTTTCGACAGCGGCTTCGTCGGCACGTACAGACTCCGTGGCTACTTCCGCGGCCGTTCGAATCTGGGCTTCCTGCATCCGTGTGGAGAGACCTTCTTTCGAAAGTTGCTCGAACCGCGCTGCTTCGGCCTGCGCGTTCTTCGATTGCGCGCGGTCACGGGCGAGGTTGGCCTCGGCCGCGCGAAGCTGAGCTTCGTCCTTTCTTAATGTGGCTTCCGCCTGACGGAGTGCTTCGCGTAACGGCCGAGGATCAATCTCGAAAAGCAGATCGCCCTTCTTCACGTTCGCGCCTTCCGCAAATCTCACATTGAGCAACTGTCCGCCGACCTGGGCTTTCACCTCGACGGTGGAATATGGCTCCACATTTCCGACGGCCCGAACCTGGATCGGAACGGTTTCCTCTGTCGCGGTCCCGACGCTGACCGGTACGGGCGGAAACGCCATTCCGCCGGACTGAGCCTGAGGAGCGGAATTGCAGGCGGTCAGGATGAGTCCAATAATAGTAGT
>QHXD01000577.1 GCA_003223895.1 Acidobacteriota bacterium | reverse complement strand
CGGTCCTGACTGAATTGAAAACTGCCGCCTTCGGTAAGATTGGCTCCCTGACCGTACCCTACCGCCAACGGAAGGAATGGTTCCCATCGCAATCCGGCGTTGAGAGTCACTCGTGGCGATATTTTCCAAACATCCTGTAGATATGACGCTACGTAGATTTGTCTGCTGCTCCACAATACGGCCGAAACCTGCATCAGGCTATTCAACTTTCCGGTTAGAAAATCGGCCATTCCCAAACCCGTCGCCGTGCCGTTAAAGGTATAAACGCCCTGGCCGCTAACGAGGCAGCGCTGATAAACCTTATACTCCGAGACGTTCCCGCCGAAGGTGATCTGGTGGTTACCGCGCACCAGGTTCACATCGTCATTGATGTTGTACGCATTGGACACGTTGTGCGCGTAGACCCCGCGAGTGTTAAACATAAAACCCCCGGTGATGTTCAGCACCATGTTGCCTGGGGAATACGTGTAGGCGTTGACTCCTATATCGGACGGACCAAAGAAATGAATGCCGGGCCTGCCGACGATCACTCGCGTCATTCCCACGCGGAATGCATTGATGGTGTTCGGGCTCACGAGGTATGTACTGCCGATGGCGAACCCGTGCGCGAGATCCTCGTTCCCACCATCCGTGGTATTCAACGCGAGCGGGTTGTGAGTGGTGTCATATGGATGGGGGTTGCTGTACCTGGTAACAATATATCGCTGAAAAATAGAATGCCTGGCGCTCTGTTGATAGTCGACTTTATCGACTATCTGATACTCGTTCGGTCTTGACGGAATATTGTAGATAACCTTACCGCAATTGTCCTGAGCCTCCGGCAGCATGTTGGCCACGGCCACCGCAGGTTTGCTGTAGAGGGAAGGATCAATACGGTTGTTGCCGAACGGAGCCACAAGATTGATCTGCCGGCCGGCATTGCAAGCCGGTGAGGCAAATGTACTCCAGTCGCCCGCCATCATTGCTGGTGTTGGAACAAACGCGATGTTGCCTCCGCCGGCAGTACGAGTCCGTGTGCCCTGGTAGCCTCCGAAAAAGAACAGCTTATTCTTCTGAATTGGTCCACCTAAAGTCCCGCCAAATTGATTGCGCTTCAAATCATCTCGTACTGTCGCAAAAGGATTTCGGGCGTTGAAAGCGTAGTTGCGCACGAACTCAAATGCGCTGCCATGCAGCTCGTTCGTGCCGGACTTGGTTACGGCACTGATTTGGCCGCCCGAACCCCTTGACCCGCCTGCAGCGCCCACGCCGCTGGCGTCCACCTTGAACTCCTGGAGGGCATCCGGAAAAGGGAACGGTATTTGTGAGTTGTCATAAGCATCGTTGTGCATGGCCCCATCCAGGGCATACATCACTCCGAAATACAGTCCACCCCCAACGGAGACATAATTGGTAGCCGCACTTGTACCCCGAACAAAACCGCCAGGAACTGAGCCTGAACCCCCTTGCGAAGAGCCGGCCGTGAGTGTAATCAGGTTGGTAACATTGCGGGCCGGCAGCGGCAGTTCCAGAATCCGCTGGCTCTCGATCACCTGACCTACAGCCGTGCTCCGCGTCTCCACCAATGCAGCATTGGCTTGAACTTCGACTTGCTCGGTGACTTGACCGATCTGAAGAACCGGGTTTATCACCGGGCTGCTATTCACCTGCAGGACAATTCCGGTCTGAACGAATGTACGAAAACCGGTTAGTGCGGCCTCGACGCGATAGGGCCCCAGCGGCAGGTTCGGCAGAATGAAGGATCCCGTTTCATTCGTGACCGCACTTCGAGCAATACTCGTCTCAATCTGTGTCGCCGTCACCTCCACGCCTGGCAACACTGCCCCGCTCTGATCTCGGACGGTGCCGGTGATCTGCGCTGTCGCCTGAGCCCAGACGCTGGCGCAGGCCATCGTGGATCCCAATAACGCAATGAACAAAGCCACAGAAATGCGTTTCATCTCGCACCCTCGAATGAAATCTGATGTAAATGAGCCAAGTTTTCCAAACTCCCCTCCTGAGTTAGGAGGGGAGCTTCTGAGTCCTGCCACACGCCTCGTTAGAACAAATATTTCAACGCGAACTGCATGATCCTTGGTTCCAGCGCCGTGAGAATCTTGCCGAACTGTGCTGACGTCAGATTCGTATCGACAACCGGACCGCCACCTGGGGTACCTGGGCGGAAACTATTCAACACATTAAACCCTTCCACTCGAAACTCCAGTGACTGACTTTCGCGGACATGGAAGGTACGGGCCAAAGCCACGTCGAATTGCCAGAACAGCGGCAGTGAAAGAGTCACGCGTCCGAGATTTCCGAGAGTGCCCGGCGCCGGTGAACCGAACGCCGCAGGATTAAGGTACTGCGTGTTGGGCCGTCCCGATTTGTCCAGGTATACCTGGTTGGGTAACAGGAGGTTTGGACGCTGATTGCTGATGTCGCAGAGGCAGACGTCGCCACCAGCAACATTGCCTCTTTGGCCTGCGCTAGCGGATCCGAGCGTCACAGTGCGCACTCCGCTGGATGCGTTCGCCGCATTGATTGCTCCATTGGAAACCCGGTACAGTGCCGATAATCGCCATCCGCTGCTCAGCATGTTGACCGTAGGATTTGCAAATTTCGGTGTCTCGGCGACTGATGTGAAATTGAAGACGTGCCGCGCATCCACTTCGCAATTGCCGCGATCCTTACGGCGATTGTTAGGATCCTGGTACGTTTGATCTACACTGGTGCCATAGCCGGAATTTGATCTTCCCATATAGTCACCGATGCAGTGGGAGTAGGTATAGTTCGCATTGACCGAGACGCCATGCGTAGGACGTCTCTGTATCGAAAAGAGTACACCGTTATAACTCTGAGTACCCCCGTTCACAATGTCACCGAGTCTTCCAATTGCGTCTTTGTACTGAGGTCTCAGTAAGCTCAACCTGCGGCGGTCTTGTGTGTTTGCAAGTGTGGAGCAAGCAGCGCCTGGAGCAACCTTGAAATAGACTGCGCTGCCATTAAGGAAGCAGTTGCCGTTACCATCGCCGGCGCCAGGAATGTAAACGGACTGGTTGAGTGGTTCCGCGGACTGAAGATGTGTGATCTCGGTTCCGAGATAGGCCACCGATACGAGTGTGCCGGACGCCACTTCCCGCTGCAGGCTCAAGTTCCACGATTGGGTGTACGTCGGAGTGAGATTGGGATTGGTCGGTTGGTAAACGCCATTCGGGACAAACGGCATGTTGGCGTTGAGACGAAGCGGATGCGGATTCCCGCCTGGAATGCCGGCCCATGGATCGTCCAAACCCCCTCCGGGAACAAGTAGAGTTGTGCTTGAGCCCCAGGGAGGTTGCTGTTGCGCCGTGCCGAGCCGGTAAAGCGCGCCGTACTCTTCATAGTTGATCCCGTAAGAGGCGCGCAGGGACGTGCGGCCATCTCCGCGGACATCCCACGCGAAACCCAGGCGGGGCGCGAAGTCCTTCCAATAGGGCTTCCACAGAT
>QHXD01000541.1 GCA_003223895.1 Acidobacteriota bacterium | reverse complement strand
ACAGGAACGCCCGGTCGCGGCGGAGCGGTCCACCGGCGCTGGCGCCGTACTGTCCCTGCGTCAGCGGACTTCGGATCCTTTTCCCGGTGGCGGGATCGGCGGCGGCGAAGATGTTGGTCGCGTCGAGTCGTTGATTGCGAAGAAAGCCGTAGAGTTTTCCGCGCCAGTCATTGGTTCCCGATTGTGTGACGACATTCACGACACCACCGGAGGCTCGTCCGAACTCGGCGATGCCGCCGGATGCAATGACCTGGAACTCATGAATGACCTCCGGGCTGAAGAACGTGCCGGCCAGGTCCGCGGCATCGTCGTTGGCGGAAAGCCCATCGACCACGAAGCCGTTCCCCAGGTTCCGCTGGCCCGCAACGGAGATGCCTGTGCCGGGAACCGCGGACGTTTCGGCAAAGCGTTCATTGTTGCCGGTGTTCGTTCGCGAGACGCCCGGAACCAGCAGCGCCAGGTCGAGATAGTTGCGGCCGTTCAACGGTAACGAATCGACTTCCTGCGGCGCAATCGTCTCGCTGACCTGCGTACGGGCCAGCTCAATAATCGGAAGATCCTCTTCGACCTTGACCTCGGCAATGACACTGGCGACCGACATCTGAATCGGCACGTCCAGCGTTTGGCCGACCGACAACGTCAATTTCGCGGTCGTCGGCGCAAAGCCCGGTTTGTCGACCCGAAGTTCATAGCTGCCGACCGGCAAATAGAGGAATCGAAATCGGCCACGTTCGTCGGTTGTTGTTGTAGCGGATTGATTTCGGTCAACGCCTCGAATGGTCACCGAAGCCGCGGCAATGCTCGCTCCGGTCTGATCCTCGATATGACCACTGACTGTCGCTGAATTGACGGCTTGCTGGAAAGGCAAAGCCAATACAAGGGCACAGATTTGCAGCAATAGCAAGAAAATCCCCAGGACACCTATCGAACTTTGTTTTGACTTTGTGAAGCGGCGAGTGAGTTACGCCCTGGGGGGAGGAGTTGAGGGAATCAGGATAGCGTCGATGGCATCAGGCCCGACCAGGGCCAGCGGGGATTCCGCCAAAGGCAGCGCCACGACTGCGAGAGTTTCCATGGAAATCATGGCAGGCATCGAAGAGAGCACCATGAACGTGGCCGTGTCACCGGAAAACATGTCGCATATGCACGAGTCGGACGGTTTTTCCGAATGATGATGTTGTTGCTCCTGGGCGTGGTACGGACACATGCCGTCCTTGCAGCAGTCTGGAACCTCGCCGGCGGCTGTTGAAGACAATGCAGGCGCTTCGCCCTGCGAGCCTCCGCAGCCGAAAACGACAACAATATTGACCAACAGCGAGACGATCAACGAGACCGTCACAGTCCAACGCCGCATGGGGTGAAGCATATCAACAGAAGCTGGTAAATGGAAGGTAGCCATAAATCAACGAAATACCGGCGGTCAGAGCGAAAACCCAACCGGCCACGTCTGATATACACTGAGACATGTTCTCCAAAACGCGCCCGTTCATCTTCATTTCCCTCCTCTGGGTTTCCGCGATTGTCATCGCACAAAGTCCGCGCGAAGACGCTTCCGATTACTCCAAATCGGAACACCAGATTGCCATGCGCGACGGCATCAAACTCTACACCGCCGTCTACAGTCCACAGGACACGTCCCAGAAGTATCCGATCCTGATGATACGCTCGCCGTACGGCTCCGGCCCGTATGGGTCTGCGAGTCTCCGGCCGCTTGGTCCGAACTCCGCATTCGCAAAAGAAGGCTATATCTTCGTCTACCAGGATGTTCGAGGCCGGTTCATGTCGGAGGGCGATTTCAAGTGGATGACACCTTATATCCAGAACAAGAAAGGGCCGGCCGACGTTGACGAGAGCACCGACACGTATGACACCATCGAATGGCTCCTGAAAAACATTCCGAACAATAACGGCCGGGTCGGAATATACGGCATTTCCTATCCCGGTTTTTACACCGCCGCCGCTCTCGTCGATCCGCATCCGGCGTTGAAAGCCGCGTCGCCGCAGGCGCCGCTGGCCGACAACTATCTGGGCGACGACGTCCATCACAATGGCGCCTACTGGCTGCCGCACACATTCAACTTCATCAGCTTTTTCGACCAGCCCCGATCCGGTCCGACGACAAGGTATCCGGCGGGGATCTTTTTCGACGAGCGCGACGGCTACAAATTCTTTCTCGAAATGGGCCCGCTGGCCAACGCGAACAATAAGTACTTCCATGATCAGTTCAAGGACTGGAACGACTGGATGGATCACGGCGATTACGACGGTTACTGGCAGGCGCAGAACGTCCCGCAGCATCTGAAAAAGATCGCCACAGCCGTCATGACGGTGGGCGGCTGGTTCGACGCCGAAGATCTGCAGGGCGCTCTCCGGATCTACAAGGCGCTCGAAAAACAGAATCCGGATTCCTTCAACGTGCTGGTGATGGGACCCTGGTCCCACGGCGGATGGGCGGGCGGCTCCGGAAGCAGGCTTGGGAAAGTGGCTTTTGGCTCCAACACTGCGGCCTTTTATCGTGAAAGCATGGAGTTGCCGTTCTTCAACTATTACTTGAAGGATAAGGGACAGCTCCACCAGCCGGAAGCTTACGTCTTCGAAACGGGATCCAATCAGTGGAAAACCTACGATCAGTGGCCTCCGGCTAGCGAACGGACAGAGAGTTTGTACCTCGAGCCGAACGGCAAGCTGGCCTTCACCCCGCCGGTGAACACGAACTCCGATGCCTTTGATGAATATGTCAGCGATCCCGCCAATCCGGTGCCGTACTTCGAAGGCGCTGCGATGGAAATGGTTCCCACGTACATGGTGGACGACCAGCGGTTCGTCTCGACACGGCCGGACGTGCTCGTTTACCAAACCGACGTGCTTTCCGACGACGTGACCGTGGCGGGCCCTGTGGGCGTCAATCTGGTCGTGTCAACGAGTGGAACCGACTCCGACTTCGTGTTGAAGCTGATTGATGTGCGGCCCGACGGCTATCAAATGCTGGTTCGCGGCGAACCCTTCCGAGCGAAGTACCGCAACAGTTTTTCGAAACCGGAACCAATGACTCCCGGCAGCCCCACGAAACTCGATTACGAGATGCCGGACGTCAACCATGCTTTCCTGAAGGGCCACCGCATCATGGTGCAGGTGCAAAGCACATGGTTCCCGCTCATGGATCGGAACCCTCAGAAGTTCGTTAATATCTACAAGGCCGCTGACGCAGACTTTCAGAAAGCCACTGAACGCGTTTACCACTCCGCGTCACTGACCTCGCAACTGAAGATCCGTCGAATAATCGAATAGACGTATTTCCCTATCCCGGACTTCTTTTCTTCTCATACCAATAGGATGTTGCCAGCAGGAGAAGCCCGAGCGCGATGAAGCTGAGAATCCTGTAGCCTATGTCCAGGGAAGCCGTATCGTAGATGAAGACCTTTCCCACGGTGATCGCGATCAGAATGAGCGCCTGCCAGCGCAGGAACTGCGACTTCCACCAGAATCCCGCCATCATCAATCCCGCGCCGTAGACCATCCACGTTGCGGAATATGCAAAGTCCCGGGCCGCTTGCTGTTGATATGCGTTTCCAATCTCCTGATTGAGTGCGTGAAGCGCAAGGAGATTGATCGACACGATAAGGAAAGGCAGCGCGCGCTTCTCCTGCCCGACAGCGGAACGTGCCACGACACGAGCGATGGTCGCCAATACCGCAATGGCAACGGCGAAAGTCAGCATCCTGTCATTGAACACGATCCGCGAGACGTTGAAGTTGTCGAAAGCGATCAACCGCGCCACGCCGAGGGCGAGCGCCGCCGCGCCAACGTATTTCAGGGATCTCGTGGATGTTTTGTATCCGACCCAGAACAGCGCTCCAGCTTCAAAAAACCACCCGATGGTGATCCAGTGACCCTCCAGCCCAATCGGCGTCGCTATGACCAGCAATCCGGCCCCGATCGCCCAATGCAAGCTCGAAGTCACTCGCGGCGCCGTGGCATCCCAGCACCACGGCTGCCCTTGCCGCCGCGATGCGATTTCCCACGTGAGCGAAGAGTTCGTAGACCTCAACGAAGTAAACGGCCGCATTCGCGGGCGCAACCAGCAGCACCGGCGTGGAGTCCCGTTCGCTTCGCGCTATCCACGGAACCAGGGCGAAGCCGGTGAAGAACAGCGTCGTGAAGCCGAATGCAATCCAGAACTGATCCGCTGAGTAATAACGAGCGTGCCATCCGCTGTACAGAATAAGCGTCCCTAAGAAGCTGCCCACGAGCAGGCGATTCCATGGCCGGAAGCGCAAAAGGACAAGCGTGCCCGCGTTCAGAATCGCGACGTACGAGAAGAGACTGTAGGCGTTGTTTTCGCCGGTGGATAGCGCGAGCGGGGTCATGAAAGCCCCCACCAATGCGAATGCCGCGACCACCAGGGAATCCTGCCACAGCGCCAACAGTACCGTTGCCGCAGTCACAGCACTCATGGCCGCGAAAGCAAGACCGACCGGCACAAGCCCATAAAGCTGCGAAGACGCCCACAACGACAGGTAAAGGACGCCGATGCCGACCGCCTTGAGCGAATGCGAAAAGATGATCTGGCCCTGCCGTCGAATGTGTTCGCTCCAGAACACGACCCCGAGGCCGGCCACAAGGCCGATGAGCACTCTGCCCTCAGCAGCAATCCACCGATTCTCGAACGCGTACCTGAGGAAATAGGAAACGCCAAGCAGGACGGCGATAATGCCGACTCGATTCAGCCAGTGGCCGCCGATCCTCGATTCGAGGGATGCGGCCTTCGCTTCACGCCGCTCTCTCACGGAAGAAGCAGACTGCGAAGCGCGCAACCCGGCCTGGACCTCCAGGTTGAAAACGCGCTTCGTCAAGGCCTCGATGCGTTTCTGCAACTCCTCGTATTGGTCGTTCTCGGCCATTTCTCTCAGAATACTGTAGCGGCGGTCTATGACCGCCGACAATCCAACAAGTTGCGAGATCGCCGGCGGTCATAGACCGCCGCTACAGCTATCTTGCAGTGAGAATCTGGTCGAGACGGGCAGGGGCGCCGGCAACACGTTCCAGGTGCGGGTAACGCAACCCATCGTGGTAGTCCATCCGGATGGTACGGTAACGCTCGCCGTTCTTGACCAGGAGTTCGATGGCGCTGCTGTCCCTCTTTGCGTCTCTAATTGCCTCCTTGAGGCGCTCCCCGGTGTAGGCCGTACCGTTCACCGCGACGACCTGGGTCCCGACGGCAAGGGCGTTCTTGTACGCGAGTCCTTCCCACATCACCTCGGTCAGTTTGTCTTCTCTGCCGATGACCATGCCGAGAGAGTACGTCAGGTCCGTGACTTTCCGGCGAGCTTCGGAGTCCTTGAAATAATCGGAAGGCGTCTCCGTGTAGACAAGTTTATAGCCGCCGCGGCCAAGGCCATCGAGAGGTGCGCCGGGGCCGTATCCTTCCAGCCGGGAGCGAAGAAACTTCTCCCACTCGTAAGGCTGAACACGGTTGAGCGCATTGACCACGTCCTCGAACGTATAGGTGGCAGGCACACGGCTGCCGTCGTTGATCCCGAAGAAGGCCCTTGCAAAATCGTCGAGCGACCGCTGGCCGCGGGATTGCTCGCGGATCAACGTATCGACGTCGAGCCAGATGAGCTGGCCTTCGGAGTAGTAGTCCTCGCTCCGCTGCCAGCTCCGCCAGGCGAGTGGCCGTCGCAAGGCCACGATGGGATCGTTCGTGGTGTCCTGAAGAGGACGCCACTCACGGCCTGCTCGATGATCGTAAGTCGCCGCCGTGGAGGCCAGTTCATCGAGAGCCTGCTGCTTCGTTACGAGGCCCGAGCGGGCAGCCAGCACGGAACCCCAGTACTGCGTCTGGCCCTCGTAAACCCATAACAGGCTGTCGCGCATCGGCACATTGTAGTTTGGCGTCCAGAGATCGGCCGGCCGGCGGAATTTGCCGTTCCACGAATGCGTGTATTCGTGCGGCAGGAGGTCGCGGGCGTCGGCGTTCTTGCCCCATTCGGTGAAGTATCCGGGAACGGTTGCGTTCTCGCTGGACTGGTGATGTTCCAGGCCAATCCCGCCCATACGGTCGGTGAGCGCGAGCAGGAAATCGTAATGATCGTAGTGGTGCGAGCCGTAGAGCTTGTAGGCTTGCTGCACCAGAGCCTGGTGCGCCGCCAGTTGCTCAGGCTTCACTTCCAGCAGTCCCGCCCGATCCGCGACGATATTCAAGCGAACCGGCGTGGCGCCGGCGGCGTCCAAATTCAGGCGATTGAAATAGCGGCCCGCGAACATCGGCGAGTCCACCAATGTTTCCAGAGGGACCGGTTTGAACGTGGTGACACCCGCTGCGGTCGAGGCCGTCTCGAGAGCCGTGGCGAACTGCCAGCCATCCGGCAGCCGGACGCTCGACTCCACCGTGATCTGCCGGGAGAAATAGCCGGCCGGATAAAGCACGACCGCGTTCCATTGCAGATTCAGCATCTCGGGCGTCACGACAACGCGGCCCTGGTCCGTCTCCGTCGGGGAAAGGAACTGGAACTCGACGTCCAGCGCCGTCGTGCCCGCCGGCGTTTCCACATGGAAAGCGAACACGTCCGCCGGATCGCGCGTCCATTCCAGGCGCGCACCGTTGGCCCGGATCACAAGGCCGGCAAGCTTATCGACTCGTCCGGTCGGCGAATGGTTACCGGGCAGCCACTGCGGATACAGCAGAACGATGGAACCGCCGCCACTGACCGGAATTGTCTCCCTAACGTTGAAGATGCGCCGATCGGTGTCGGTGGCATTCACAGTTAGGCGAATAGTTCCAGGAAAAGGGGTATCCCTGGGCGCAGGGACTGCCGCCTGCGGAAAAGCTCGGCTGCCGCTCAGGATGAGCACGCAGCAAACGATAAGAACAAAGCTCCGAGATTTGTTTTTCACTATGCCTACCTGGTTTTGTCCAATTGTAGCGCGGTCGATGAAGATCGTGCAGGCGAGAGGAGATTTCGAAATTGGACGAATCCTGCATCTCAAATCCGAAATATCAGATTGAACTGCCGGCTTTGCGGGGATCGCCAGTCCAATTAGAGGTTTCGGATTTCGGATTTCAGATGCAGGATTCGTCCAATTTCGAAATGTTAACTCCGAAGGTACTTGTTGAACCAGTCGATAAGGATTTAAAAGTTCAGCCGCATGCCCACTTCCACGTTTCTCGGATTGTTTGCGCGGTTGGGGCGGGCAAAGAACGTTGACGTCATGACACCGCTGTAGTTGCCGTACTGCGTGGTATTAAAGGCATTCCAGAAGTTAAGAATGAAAGTCAGCGCCTGCCCCCTCGGAGTGAGATTCAGACTTGCGTATAGGGACGAAATGCCGC
>QHXD01000540.1 GCA_003223895.1 Acidobacteriota bacterium | reverse complement strand
TTCGTCAGATCCTGGCAGAAAAACCAGCCACCATGATTATCGATAACGCTGACCTCGTCGTAGCGTGCCCCGTCGATGTGGTACTCCGTGAGAAAGAACTTCGCGTTCTGTATCAGAAAATCGCGAACACCGCCGTTCCAGTAGGCGAACACGAGGCCGCCGGCCCAACCCTGGTCCGTGAAGTACAGGCTGTTATTGTTGTTGCCGTTGGCCTTGCGGTCGAAGAAAAACAAACTCTGGTCGTCAAATCCGCCGCCGGCGTGGTTGTAAACGAGATCGAAGATGACGGCAATGCCGTTGAGATGGAGCAGATCGACCAGTGCCTTGAGCTGGTTCGGACCCGTAGCAAGCTGCTCGATTGTGATCGGCGGCATGTATCTCTCGGCCAACAGCAAATTGACCTGGCCGAGATATCGGCGGAGCTCGGCGTTGTCTTCGACCTGGTATGCCATTTCCGGCGAGAAGAAGTCGGTGTTGTTGTAGCCCAGACTGTTGTCGTAGGGGAATTCCTGGATCGGCAACAGTTGCACGGCAGTCACTCCCAGCTCTCGGAGGTATGGGACACGGGTCAATACATCCAGGAACTTCGCAACCTGTTCCCGCTTGTCGCGGCCACGCGCGTCCACTCCGTAGAACGCGCCAACGTGCAGCTGATAAATGACGTTCTTGTGGAATGGCATCGGCCGAAATTCCGAGTCATGCCATGGATACGTATCGGAAGCCCGAATGAGGCAATCGCAATCCGGAAATGGTGGATTCGTTCCGAGCTCGCGGGCCCAGGGATCCCGCTTGAAGCCGGAGCTGGCTTCGCCGACCACGTAAAACCGGTACGGCGCGCCCTCGGCCAGATCGGGAACAAAACCGGCCCAGGTGCCGTCGTCTCGCCGGAGCAGCCGGTCGGATTCGCGCGGCACCCAGCCTGCATGTCGCGAGGCCGGCAGATCGCTGGTAATCACGTAGACGTCAATCGCTCCCGGCGCCCACGTTCGAAAGGTGGCGCCTCCTTCAAACAGGTTCGCCCCCATTGGAGTCGCGGCGTCGATATGAGTTTGAGCAGCATGAAGCAATCGTTGAGTTTCAGGCGTGAACATGTGGGACCTCCTTACTGCGGGTTCGTTCTGCGGAGGACTTCCATTTTATGGTCGGGAAGTAAAAACATAAAGAATTAGCCGCGAATTACGCGGATTACGCGAATGGGGCGCATCAAGAATTTTTTTGCGCCCCATTCGCGTAATCCGCGCAATTCGCGGCTAATTCTTTATGTTTTTACTTACTGGCCTTTCTCAGGATTTCCGCGGCGACGGGATAATCCTTCCTGGCATTGGCGTAGAAGATGCCCCCGGCCATATCGAGCGCAGTCCAGCCGATCCTGGTCTTTGCATCGACGCGGGCGCCGTGTTCGATGAGGAACTTCGTGATCCCGGGCTGACCGGAAACGACGGAGGCATGCAGCGCAGTGACTCCGCTCCATCGGGGATCGCCCAGAACCTTGCCGATCAACTGGTCCATGTTCAGCGGGTAATACAGAAGAAGATACTCGGGATCGCCTTCCATCGTGTAGTCGCCAAAATCGGCCGGGGCATTGATGTCATTGCCCAGTTCCAGCGCCAATTTTATGGCTTCGAGTCGTTCAGCCTCCGAGCATCCGGTAAACGGTCCGGGGGCCTCGCCTTCCCAGTAGTCCAGACCCGAGGCCGCAATCAGTGGAGTGATCCCGAGCACGTTGGGCATCTTCGGATCGGCGCCGTGCTCGACCAGCAGGCGCATGTAAGGCGCGTCGCCGTTGTGAGCCGCGACATAGAACGAAGTCGCTCCGACGTAGGTGAGATAATGCCGGCCGAGCTGGATCAGCGGCGGATTCTTCATCGTGCCGCCTTCCTTGTCGAATTTCTTTTCCTCCCAGTCAATCCGGACGTTGGGATTGGCTCCATGCTCAAGAAGCTTCTTCGCGAGTTCAAACGCGGTGACGTTGCCGGTAACCGGCGGCGGGCCATGCGGAGTATTGCCGACACCCGCTGCTCCGTCAGCGCCCGGCTTTCGCAGCCACGCCAACGTGTGCAATGCCGAGCCGCGCGGATCGCGTGCGTTGGGGTCCGCGCCGCGGTCGATCAAAATGGAGGCGAGTTCGAAGTAGGCATTCACGACAGCCATGTTCAGCGCACTGGTTCCGTCCGTCGCGACATCGTTGACATTCGCTCCATGATCGAGCAGAACCTTTACCGTACCGATGTCGCCATTCCGGACGGCAAACAGCAGCGGCGTCAAGCCGGCCCTGGACTTCGCCTTCACATCCGCGCCGGACGCGATTAGGAGTTCCGCGGCGCCGGCATTGCCTTCCGAGGCGGCCCACATAAGCGCGGTCTGACCTCTGGTCGGTTCAGCCGTATTCACGCCGGCGCCGCGGGCGAGAAGTACCTTGATGGCGGCGATCTTTCCTGTAAGCGAGGCGGTCATGAGCGCGGTCTGGCCTTCTTCAGAAGTGCTGTTGGGATCTGCGCCGGCAGCCAGCAGGCGCTCGACGATGTCGGCGTTTCCGTTCATACATGCGAGTGCGAGCGGTGTGACGTTGTAACGCGTGGCGGCCGTGGCGTTGGCCCCGGCTGCGATGAGAAGGCTTGCGATTTCCGGATTGTCGCGCTGGGCGGCCCAGTGGAGTGCCGTGGAGCCGTCCGCTTCGGCGGCGTTTACGTCCACGCGCTGGCCGATCAACGAACGGACGGTCTTTGCATCGCTCTTTTTGACTGCGTCAATGAGCCTCAGGTCAGTGCCAAAACAGGTTGTGCCGGCGACCAGCAACCACGCCATTGCAAGACATCGGGTGAGATTTTTCATCAGGTTCCCTCGCTGCCGGAATAGTATATTCCAAGAAACTGAAATGCTAGTATCATGACCGCCGATTGGGATGAACGCGGGCTAAAGCCCGCGACTACATTGGGGACCCAACGTGATTCTCGAAATGTAGTCGCTGGCTTTAGCCCGCGTTCAAAAATGTAACAGAAATGCGCACAAGACTCATTTTTCTGACCCTGGTCATCGCTGCTCTCCTGGCCACGGCGCAGGCCCAGACACCTGCCGCGGCAGTATTCACCCGCTACTGCGTGACCTGTCACAACGCCCGGCTGAAAACCGCCGGACTGGTGATCGACCCTGCGGAACTCAGCCGCGTCAGCGCGAACCCGGAACATTGGGAGAAAGTTGTCCGCAAACTGCGATCGGCTGCCATGCCACCGGCTGGAGCGCCGAGGCCCGATCCCGCGACTTACGATTCCGTCGCAACCTTCCTCGAAACCGAACTCGATCGGGCCGCTGCGGAAAAGCCCAATCCCGGAACATTGCCGCCGCTTCATCGTCTGAGCCGCACTGAATATCAGAATGCCGTGCGCGACCTGCTCGTTCTGGACGATCTCCCGAAGGAAATGGACTTCTCCCTGCTTCTCCCCGCGGACAACATCAGCAGCGGCTTCGATAACATTGCCGATCTGCTGTTCGTCTCGCCG
>QHXD01000140.1 GCA_003223895.1 Acidobacteriota bacterium | reverse complement strand
ACGTTTCAAGCGGATTACGGAAGCTTATGAAATCCTCAGTGATCCAGTGAAGCGTGAGTTCTATGACGTCAACGGTTTCTACACTGAGAGCGTTCTGGAACACCAGAGCGAGTCGTCCTGGGGC
This sequence comes from Acidobacteriota bacterium, assembly GCA_003223895.1. Classification (GTDB taxonomy): domain Bacteria; phylum Acidobacteriota; class Terriglobia; order 20CM-2-55-15; family 20CM-2-55-15; genus 20CM-2-55-15. The sequence goes on along the minus strand of QHXD01000140.1, from coordinate 15,892 downwards.
TTCAGTTTCCAGGGATTCGATTTTTCTCACCGGAGCCAGTCTCCGTTCGGTGACTTCTTCGGACAGCTCTTCGCGCGGCAGGCCATGCGGCGGGATCCGGAGCCCGGTCAGGATCTGGAGTATCAAATCGCGATCAGCTTTAACGACTCCATCCGCGGTCTGAAGACGAGTATCAGTGTTTTCCGCCGGCGGACCTGTCAAAGTTGCAGCGGTTCGGGCCGCGCGGCGGGTTCGCGCGACTCGGGATGCGGGACGTGCGGCGGTACGGGAAAAACAACGAGGGCCAAGGGCCATCTTCAGTTCGCCATTACCTGCTCGGATTGCGGCGGCAGTGGACGGACGGTTCCGGCGTGTCAGGATTGCGGCGGGGAAGGCCGTGTTCCTGCAACGGAAGACCTGAACGTGGAGCTGCCCGCGGGAATGAACACGGGATCGCGAATTCGAATCCCGGGTAAAGGCGATGCCGCACGCTTTGGGGGACCGGGCGGGGATCTCTACGTCGTAACCAACGTGGCCGCCCACCCGTTCCTGAACAGGGTCGGGGATAACATTCATTGCAGTCTTCCGATCACGGTTACGGAAGCCGCGCTCGGAACAAAAGTGGAAGTGCCTACGATCGAGGGCCCGGCGGTTGTTCGAATTCCTCCGGCCACGCAGGCCGGACAGGTATTTCGACTAAGAGGAAAGGGCGCGCCGTCGCTCCTCGATCCGGGTCAGCGCGGCGACCAGTACGTTGAAGTGAAAATTGTGATCCCACGAGTGGCTGATGAACGATCGAAAGAGATTCTGAGAGAGCTTGCGCGGTTAAACCCGGAGAATCCACGCAAGGATTTGTGGAAATAATGGAACGCAAGAAGAAAGGCAAGGCGGCCTACATGATCAGTGCCGTCGCCGAAACCTACGACATCCATCCGCAGACGCTGCGCCTGTACGAGCGCGAGGGACTGCTGAAGCCCTCACGATCGGACGGGAACACGCGTCTATATACACAGGAAGACCTCGAGCGGCTGGAGCTTATTCTTAATCTCACACGAGACCTCGGCGTAAACCTGGCGGGTGTCGAGGTCGTCCTCAACATGCGGCAGCGATTGGAAGAGATGCAACGCGAGATGCAGGAATTTATCGAATACGTCGAACGGGAGTTTTCGAATCGCTCTCCCGAACTCAACCAGAAGATTCACCACGCCCTGGTCAAGGTAACGCCGCCACACGTGACTCTCGCGAAGCCTCGCAAATAGGAGCGCCGCTTAACCCGGCGCTGAAAATAATGAAGACTTTTCCCTACGAGCGAGTCGTGGAAGGACCCGACACGCTCCGCCTTTATTTAAATGAAATCTCGAAGTTTCCTCAACTGACGGCCGAAGAAGAGCAGGAACTCGGCGCCCGTGTTCAGAAGGGAGACGAGGAAGCCTTCCGGAAATTGATCGAGTCGAATCTCCGGTTCGTGGTTGCGATGGCGAAGAAGTACTCGCGTTCCGGATATCCGCTTCACGAATTGATCAACGAAGGCAATATGGGCCTGATCGAGGCGGCCTCCCGCTTCGACCCGGCGCGCGGTGTGCGGTTCATCACTTATGCGAGCTGGTGGATCCGGCAGGCCATACTCGCCGCGATCGCTCATCACGGCCAGAGCTTCCGCACGAGCTCTATCGATTCGAAACCAAAGTTGGGCGCCTGACCCAGGAACTTGGCCGGCGTCCGAGTGTCGATGAGATTTCACGCGAGCTCGGCATGAAAGAGGAAGAAGTGCGTGACATGATGGAAGGGACGCCGACCGAGGTGTCGCTCAGTACGCCTGTTGGCGACGAGGCGGAGGTGCGTCTGGAAGACATGATCGAGGACCATACCGTCACACCTGTCGACGATGTTCTCATCGCTCAGTCCTTTGACGAACAGCTTCAGAAGCTGATCGGACAGCTCGACGAGAAAGAAAAGCTTATCATCGAGAGGAGGTTTGGCCTCGGTGATCGGGAACCACAGACGCTCGCCGAGATCGGTGCAGATCTGAAACTTTCGCGTGAACGGATACGTCAAATCGAAGAGCGCGCGCTCGGCAAACTGCGGCGCTCTCAGCGGGCAAAGCAACTGTTGGGATATTTGAATTAGCTGTAGAATGCCAACGTGATGTGTTCGGATTGTGGCGGCACAGGCTGGGTGCGGATTTCTCGCGACGGGGCCGAAGGTGTAGTCCGGTGCGAGTGTGTAAAAACCAACCGGCCCGACCGGCTCCTGGAGGGAGCCAGAATCCCGCTTCGATATGCTCACTGCGAGCTTGCGAATTTTGATCCTCTCCCGTCCGCGAATCGGTCCACTGAAAAGGCCAAGATCGCTGCCGAAAAATTCGTNTCGCAACCTTTCGGATTGCTCTTCATGGGTCCGCAGGGCGTAGGAAAGACGCACCTTGCGGTAGGAATTATCAAAGAACTGATGAGGCGCAAAGCCGTCCAGTGCCTTTTTCGCACGTTTCCCGAGCTGCTGAAGGAAATCCAAAACTCCTATAATCCCGTGTCGCAGGCGTCAGAATTGTCGTTGCTGGAACCGGTTTTGGAAGCCGAGGTGCTGGTATTGATGAATTGGGGGCGCAGAATCCCTCGACATGGGTGCGGGACACCGTTTCCTATGTTCTCAACTACCGGTACAACGAGAACAAAGTGACGATTCTCACGACCAATTATCTCGACGAACGCGAAGAACGAAGAGATGCGAAAGTGGCAATTTCCGATACACTGTCGGAGCGTATCGACATTCGAATGCGGTCCAGGCTATTCGAAATGTGTAAGACAATTAAAATGGACGGAAAAGATTTTCGAAGGGAAATCAAGCACGCCGATCATCATTTTTGAGAGACTCCCTATTCCTCGTCATCGTCGTCTTCGTCACCTTCGTCAACCACCTGAATGAAGAACTGGGTTTCGCAGTCTTCGCAAACAAATTATTCATCGTCGCCCGCGTCAAGCTTGCCTGCGCAGAGAGGACAAAAAGAGATTTCGGTGCTCATGCGTCCTAAATACTAGAATGAATTTTTAAAGTCAAAGAGGTTTTTCGGAGTTCGTAGCATGAAACGAAACGGAATTGAAGAGCAATACGTCATCGATGATTTCACCAGCAAGGATACCTGGCGGATTTTCCGCATCATGTCGGAATTCGTTGAAGGCTTCGAAATGCTCGGCAAGATTCCTCCGGCCGTCGCGATGTTCGGCTCCGCCCGGGTGTTGCCCGGAAGCGTCGCTTACGAAAAAGCGGAGGCGATTGCTCAGTTGCTCGGGGCCAGTGGATATTCCGTCATTACCGGAGGAGGTCCAGGCGTGATGGAGGCGGCAAACAAGGGCGCCGCCGAAGCCGGCGCGGTTTCAATAGGGTTGAACATCGAGTTGCCGCTGGAACAGAAACCGAACATCTACGCGAACAAGCTTCTCAACTTCCGATATTTCTTCGTACGGAAAGTCATGTTTGTGAAGTACTCTATCGCATTCGTGATTCTGCCTGGCGGATTCGGAACGCTCGATGAACTCTTCGAGGCGATCACTTTGATCCAGACGCGCAAAATCAAACCGTTTCCTGTGATTCTTGTCGGACGCGACTACTGGAAGGGCTTGCTGGATTGGATCGGCGACACGTTGCTTCGTGAGAAGATGATTGCGGTCGAAGACCTCGATATTCTGAAGACCGTGGATACGCCCGAGGAAGTTCTTCATTGGGTCCAGGACTACAGGACGCGAGAAGGTGCGCATAGTGCTTCAACCATCCCATAGACCCTGGTCAAAAGTTTCCGCGTTCCTCCTTTCCTTCATTGCCGCCGGGCTCCTTTTCACGACTGCAGCGCAAGGGCCCATCACCGGTGTCGATTCCATTCGCATGGACGAACTCCGGGACAAAGTAACGTATATCGCCTCGGAGAAATTCAAGGGCCGCGGCAACGGCACGCGCGAGCTGAACATGGCAGCCGAATACATCGCGGGCATATTCGAGAAGAACGGGCTGAAGCCGGCGTCCGGGCGCTTTTTCCAGAGTTTCGAGATGTACACCTCCCTGCTCGGCACAAACAACGACATGCGCATCCAGGGCGCCTCAGCCAGTGAGTGGAAACTCACTGTCCGGACGGATTTCATTCCGGAGCGCTGGTCCGTCAACGGCGTTGTTTCAGGGCCGATGGTTCTTGTCGAGCGTCCCGGATCCTCAGCCAATTTGAAAGGGAAGATCGCCGTGGTAAAGGAAGGCCGGGGTCTCGCCGACGATCCCGAGTTTCCGGAGAACGCCGCCACAGGCCACTCTCTCGAAGCCGAGGGCGCCATTGGTGTCGTCGTCGTTCAAGACCCTTCGGATCGGCGTGAGGGGGAAATCGCCGCTCTCGCCGAAGCATTCCGGGACGACCTGCCCACACGGATCGTTCCCATGAGCACGATGGATAGTCCCGAATACCCGAAGATTCCCGTCGTCGTTGTTTCTGGTGATGTGAGCAAGCGTCTCCTTCCTCTTCTGATGAACTCGCAAAACAAAGTCGAAGCAACGGTCACCGCCGACGTCAATCGCAAAACGTTTACCACGCAAAATGTGATCGGCCTGGTGGAGGGGACGGATCCCGACCTCAAAAAGGAAGTTATGGTTCTGGGGGCCCATTACGACCACGACGGCGAGGCGTACGGCCAGATCTGGTACGGCGCGGACGACAACGGTTCGGGCACTGCAGCATTGCTCGAGATCGCCGAAGCGTTCGGCATCGGCTCGATGAAACCTGCGCGAAGCGTTCTGTTATGTGCGTGGGCGGGAGAGGAGAAGGGCCTGCTCGGCAGCCGTTACTACATGAGTCATCCCCTGTTTCCGCTGGATCGCACGGTCGCAATGTTTCAAATGGACATGATCGGCCGCAACGAAGAGCACGGCGCGGATGAATCGGAGGGAATTCCGGAGGAACGGGCTTCCGAGAACGGCAATACCATGAACGTTCTTGGTTCGGCCTACAGTCCGGATCTGAAGGCGATCATTTCGCGTATGAATGACCAGACCGGCCTGACCCTGCGCTTCCGATACGACTTCGGGGCCCAGGAGCTCCTGCAGCGCAGCGATCAATGGTCGTTCCTTTCGAAACGTATTCCGGCAGTCTTCTTTTTCGCGGGTCTGCATCCCGACTATCACACTCCGCGAGACACGGCTGCCAAGATCAACTACGCGAAGCTGGAAAAAGCTGCGAAGCTCGTTTATCTCGCCGCGGTCGATATTGCGAACAGTCCGGTTCGTCCCAAATACATCAAGCCTGCCAACGGTCGGTAGAAAGCCTATTGACATCACGGAACCGAGGTTTCTAAAATTAGCACTCGGTCCTGAAGAGTGCTAGAAAGCCTTCGCAATCTATCTAAAACAAAAGCAAAAGGAGAGCCAGACCATGAAAGTAAGGCCGTTGCATGATCGTGTTCTGATCAAAAGAATCGAAGAGCAGGAAACGATTCGCGGGGGAATCATCATTCCGGACACCGCAAAGGAAAAACCCCAGGAGGGCGAAGTTGTGGCGGTAGGCTCGGGAAAGCGTCTCGAGGACGGCAAAGTTCTGCCGCTGGAAGTGAAAGAGGGCGACCGGGTTCTGTTCGGAAAGTACTCGGGGACGGAGATCAAGGTTGACGACAACGAATACCTGATTCTCCGCGAAGATGAAATCCTTGGAATTCTCGCAACAACCGGCAAGTCAGCCGGAAAGAAATAGGAGGGGAGATGGCGAAACAGATTGTTCACGGTGAAGATTCACGACAAGCCATTCTGCGGGGTGTGAATGTGCTGGCGGACGCAGTCAAGATCACGCTCGGCCCAAAGGGACGCAACGTGGTCCTCGATAAGAAGTTCGGCTCGCCGCTCATCACAAAGGACGGCGTAACCGTAGCCAAGGAAATCGAGTTGAAAGACCCGCTGGAGAACATGGGTGCGCAGATGGTGAAAGAAGTCGCTTCCAAGACGAGCGATGTTGCCGGCGACGGCACCACCACCGCGACGGTTCTGGCTCAGGCCATCTTCCGCGAAGGCGTGAAGACGGTTGCGGCAGGAGCAAATCCGATGGCCGTGAAACGCGGCATTGAGAGGGCTGTTGAGACGGCGACTGAGGAGATTCGAAAGCTCTCGAAGGAAGTAAAGAAGGGCAGCATGATCGCCCAGGTGGCGACTGTCTCTGCGAACAACGATACCACCATCGGAAACATCATCGCGGAAGCGATGGACAAGGTCGGAAAAGACGGCGTCATCACGGTTGAAGAAGCGAAGGCCATCGAGACAACACTCAGCGTTGTGGAAGGCATGCAGTTCGATCGCGGCTATCTTTCCGCCTACTTTGTGACGGATCCGGACCGCATGGAATGCGTCCTGGAGAACGCCTTCATCCTGATCCACGAAAAGAAGATCAGCACGATGAAGGATCTGCTCCCGTTGCTGGAACAGGTCGCCAAGATGGGACGCCCGCTGCTGATCATCGCAGAAGACGTCGAAGGTGAAGCGTTGGCGACGCTCGTTGTAAACAAACTGCGCGGTACGCTGCAGGTTGCAGCCGTGAAGGCTCCGGGATTCGGCGATCGCCGTAAAGCGATGCTGGAAGACATCGCTATCCTGACCGGCGGCAAGTCGATAACTGAAGACCTCGGTATCAAGCTCGAGAACGTTCGCGTTGAAGACCTCGGAAAGGCGAAGAAAGTGGTCATCGACAAGGACAACACCACGATCGTCGAAGGCTCCGGCAAACGCGGTGAGATCGAAGCCCGGGTCAAGCAGCTTCGTACCCAGATCGAAGAGACCACGTCCGATTACGATCGCGAAAAACTGCAGGAACGGCTGGCCAAGCTGGTCGGCGGTGTTGCCGTCATCAAGGTTGGCGCGGCCACGGAAACCGAAATGAAGGAAAAGAAAGCCCGCGTCGAGGACGCCATGCATGCGACGCGCGCAGCCGTTGAAGAAGGTATCGTTCCGGGCGGCGGCGTGGCATTCATCCGCGCCCTTCCGGCGCTGGAAAAGCTCAAGCTGGAGCACGACGAGCAGATCGGCGTCAACATCGTCAAGCGTGCACTCGAGGAGCCGCTGCGGATGATTGCATCCAACGCAGGACACGAAGGCGCTGTCGTGATCGGTAAGGTGAAGGAATCGAAGGAACCGAACTACGGTTTCGACGCCGCGACCGAAGAATACACCGACATGATCTCGGCCGGAATTCTCGATCCTGCGAAGGTGACACGCACCGCGCTCCAGAATGCCGCGTCCATTTCCGGTCTGATGCTGACAACTGAAGCCCTCGTTTCCGAAATTCCGGAAGAAGAGAAGGCTCCGGCCGGTCCGCCGATGGGTGGCGCACCGGGCGGGATGTACTAGAAGGCAGAAAAACAAACGCGCTGGCTAAAGCCCGCGGCTACATTCTGGGAAGAACGTTCGGACCCCAATGTAGTCGCGGGCTTTAGCTCGCGTTTTTCGCCCTCTTTATATAATTCCTGCAATAATGGTTGCCCCTTCGCAATTCGACGAACTGCGCCGCAGGTATCCCGTCTTCTGTTATGAAAGCTTCGAGGTCGAGAGAAATCCGTCACACGTAGTGGCGCGATTTCGATTTTCAGCAGCCCCGGACATCTCATTTGCGCCGGAAATCCTTTTCGAGCCTGTTGCCGAAGGCTGGAATTCCGTCCCCGACGAGTCCCTCAACAATACAATCTTTCACCTCGGCCTGATCGAAGCCTTCAGTTATTGGAAAGCCACTGCGTCACCGGTCATCGAGGTCCGTGCAGGAAACCTCAGTCTCGAGCAGATTCGCTGGTGGGAGGATCTCCTGATCCACGGAATGGGTGAGTACTTCTATCACAATGACATCGATTTCACGGCGACGGACTTCGTCAAAATAGTCCCGAAGGGAACTCACGGGTACACGGCTTATCCCAACGCTCTTGCTCCACGCAGCTTGCTGACGATTGGAGGCGGCAGAGACTCCGCTCTTGCCGGGGCTCTGCTCCGGGAGTCCGGGCAGGCCTTTACCTGCATGATGCTGAATCCCTCAGCGGCAGCCCGAGAGATTGCGAGCCGCGTGACCCCGGCCGATCCGGTGGTGATCCGGCGGGCAATCTGCCCGGAACTGTTGGATCTCAATCGGCGTGGATTTCTCAATGGGCACACACCCTTCTCGGCGTACCTCGCTTTTCTTGGCGCAGCGTGTCTGCTGCTTTACGGATACTCGAATGTGATCGTGGCGAACGAACGGAGTTCCGATGAGGGCAACGTGGTGTACCGCGGAAAGGAAATCAACCACCAGTATTCGAAGAGCCTTCGGTTCGAAGCGCTCTTTGACGAGTATCTCGCAAAATATCTGGTCGGCTCGGCGCGATACTTCAGCTTCGTCAGGCCGCTCTACGAACTCCAGATAGGAAAGCTGTTCTCGAATTTCCCCGATTTTTTCGAAGCCTTTAAGAGCTGTAATCGCAATCGTTCGGATTCCTGGTGCGGGCACTGTCCGAAATGTGTCTCGGTGTTCTTGACAATGTACCCGTTCCTTTCCCATTCGGCCCTGATGCAGATATTCGGCGCGGATCTCTTTCAGCGGGAGGAAACGATTCCGATACTTCGCGAGCTGGCAGGTTTTGAGGTGAAGCCATTCGAGTGTGTGGCGACGACGAAAGAGATCATCGCGGCCCTGTCATTGGCCCTTGCAAAATCCAAAGCAGCGGGCGAGCCGCTTCCGCCGGTTTTGCAATATGCGTCGCAACGTATAGCTGGTGTGAATGAGAACCACGCGGCGTCGGACATTCTGGCTTCGTACGGCCCTCATCGAATATCTCCGGAATTTGAGAGCAGCTTGATAAAAGCCTTGAACGAGTCACCACGCTCTCGGTAATCCTTGAATACGCCGAAACTTGGCGAGGCCGGCGACAAAAGGCATATCCTGCCGGGTTCGGTTCGTTCGTAAGCCAGGGCGACTGCCAATTCCATGCTCTCGACAAAAAGAGCTTCAGGAATGGGCGTGTTCCGCGAATGCAGTTCGATGGCCTTCCAGATCCGTTCCCCCGAGGGAGGAAAGAGGATGACTGTCCCGATGTTCCCGGGAAGCCGGCTGCCGAATTCAGTGAAATCCAGATTTCTTTCATGACCCCCGAGGATGAGAGTCTGGACGTCGCTGCCCAGCGCATCCAAGGCCCCGAGTGTTGCCTCGGGTACGGTTGCGATGGAGTCGTCGTAAAAGGTCACGCCGTTAAAAATTCCGACGAGTTCCAGCCGATGAGGCAGACCGCGGAAGGCTCTGACCGCATCCTGAATCGCTGCCGTCTCGACTCCACATAGTGAAGCTGCGGTGACGGCAGCCATTACATTCTCGAGATTGAATTTCCCAGGCAGTTGCACATCGCCGGGTTTCAGGATCCCTTGAGTATCCTCCGGGTTAAACGGTCGCAACGCAGCTTGCGTCCGCTGAGCAATGGCATTTGGAATCGGATAGGCGGGATTGAACACGAGGAAGTCATCGGGCTCCTGAAACCGGGTGATGTTTTCCTTCGCGGCTACGTACTCGTCGAAAGTGGAATAGTAATCCAGGTGTTCCGGAACAATATTCAACAAAACCGCGATGTGGGGACTGGATTCGACCTCGGCTAACTGGTGGCTCGAAAACTCGTGCACGAAGTAGGTGTCCCCGGATACGTCCATCAGTGTCGCAAGCGGAGGCTGGCCGATGTTTCCTACCAGCTCCGCCGGAAGGCCTCCCCGTTTCAAGATCTGGTAGATGAGTGACGTGGTTGTGCTCTTGCCCTTGGTACCTGTAACGCCGATGATCTTGTCCCGTGGATAGTTGCTTAGGAAAATCTGAGAATGGGACGTCAACAGGCACCCGGATTTCCGGGCTCTCGCAATCTGATGTGTGGAGGCCGGGATTCCTGGTGTTTTAATGATGACTTCGCACTTTCCTGGCACAAGAGAGTCCAGATAGCCTGGCCCCAAATTCAGGCTCGAAGCAGGGTCCTGCTGGAGCCGGCGGGCGAGTTCCTGGGGGAATTCCCCTAACGTCCGTCGATCGGCAAGTGTAAGTGGTTTCGTGGGCCACTTTCTCCGGAGGAATTCATACGTCGCCTGCCCCTCGGTGCCGAATCCGAGGATAAGGATGGACTTCCTCTCAAGCTCGTCTAACTTCATGGAATTGCAATCTTCGTCGGGGCGTCGACATCTTTTGCAACGGCGTTGCAAAGCTTGCAACGCCGCTGCGAATTTCGTAGCGTCGCTCTCTGAAGGTGTGAATGAATCGAAGGACGCGACGATTCCGAGCGTCCAATGAGCGATATTCCCCTCCTAACTTAGGAGGGGAGTTTCAAACGCCCAACTGCCAATTCATTTACACCTTATTCTTCTCCATTGCCGCTTGGTTAACTTACGAACGTACAGCCAAAGATCGACAAGCGGGCCCAGCGTAGGGTTGAGTACCCTTCCTATCGTCTCCAACCATTCCCGCGTTGGATTTAACCTCATTTCACCGGCCCACTTAGACTAACCTATCCGCGGCCCTTCATGGACCTGACTTGTCCCTCCTTCTGACCATACTACTAAGCTATGTCTACCCGCGATCTATCTCGGATGCCGTCGCTGTTCGATGCGCCCCCGCCAACCGCGGCCGTCAAAGAACCGGTCAAGGAAGAAAGGGGAACGCTCAAGCTGGCCAGAGATTTTGTCCGATGGTGCTGCAGCGTTGGCGAAAGGTTCCGGAACAGTCCGGACGTCGTCAACCTTCGTTACTGGGCGCGGAAAAACAAGCTCAAGATGAAAGAGCGGGAAGAATCCGAGATTCTGGAATTCGCCCGCCCTCTGTTCCTGAAGCGCATCGAGCAGTCGATCACGAAAGCCGAAACGCCAAATTGACTTCGTCTCTTGCGCCACGCTAACCTCTCCGTTTATGCACATCAAATCCTTTCTGAGTGTCCCCTGCCTCTTATTTCTTATATCTTGCAGCCAACCAGGCCAACCCAGCCAACCATCGGCGGATAAGCCGGCGGCTGCCTCCATCGTCGATGGAAACGCCATTAAAGCGCATATCCAAAAGCTCTCTTCCGACGAAATGGAAGGCCGGGCGCCCGGCAGCAAAGGCGAGGAGTTGGCGACAACATACATTGCGGACTACTTCAAATCGATCGGCCTGAAGACATTCTTTCAGGGGGTGCCGCTTGTAGGCGTGACTTCGACGGTTTCGCCGATGAAACTGAGCGGCGCCGGCAGTGGCCGGATGCTGAAGTATGCGGACGAATTCGTGGCCTGGTCCAAGCAGCAGAAACCCTCGATTTCGGCCGATGCCGAGCTGGTCTTCGCCGGTTACGGCGTGGTCGCGCCCGAGTATCAGTGGAACGACTTCAAGGGCGCGAACGTCAAGGGCAAGATCATCGTGGTGTTGATCAATGACCCTCAACTCGAAGACCAGACGAAATTCGGCGGGAAGGCAATGACCTACTACGGCCGGTGGACGTACAAGTTCGAAGAAGCTGCGCGGCAGGGCGCCGCCGGAGCCCTCATCGTCCATGAAACCGAGTTCGCCGGATATCCCTGGGAGGTCGTTCGCGGTTCATGGTCAGGCGAGCAGTTCGACATGGTCTATCCGGATAAGGGCGCTTCGACGGTTCCGATACAGGGCTGGATCACACGCGATGTTGCGATGGAGCTTTTCAAGACTGCCGGACAGGATTTCGAAGACCTGAAAAAGAAAGCACTGCAGCCGGATTTCAAAGCCGTTCCGTTGGGTATCCGGGCCTCAGTTGACGTCAAGAACAAGTTGCGCACGGTCGAATCGAAGAACGTTTTGGGCGTGCTCGAAGGACAAGTTCCAGAGTATGTCGTCTTCACGGCGCACTGGGATCACCTGGGGATCGGAGAGCCTCAGAACGGCGACAAAATCTACAACGGGGCCGAAGACAACGCCTCGGGAGTGGCGATGATCATGGACATCGCAAGGGCGTTCACAAAAGTCCAACCGAAGCCAAAGCGGTCCATTGTCTTCCTCGCAGTAACTGCGGAAGAGCAGGGTCTGCTGGGCTCTCTTTACTATTCTGAGAACCCGGTTTTCCCGCTCAACAAGACCGTGGCGAACATCAATATCGACGGGATCAACCTGTACGGCCGCGACAAGAATGAAGTGCACGTTGTCGGTTACGGCTACACGACGCTGGAAGACACTCTCAAAGACGTTCTGTCGAAGCAGGGCCGTTCCCTCGTGCCGGAGGATGAACCCGAGAAGGGCTTTTACTTCCGTTCCGATCAGTTCAGTTTCGCCAGGAAAGGGGTGCCGGCCCTTTATGCTGAGAGCACAACGGTTGAAGACAGCAAGGAGTACACCGAGCACCGGTATCACAAACCTTCCGATGAGTACAATCCGAACTGGGACATGAAGGCGGCGGTTCGCGACGGTGATGCGTTATTTGAAGTCGTCGAGCGCGTCGCGAATTCCGATCAATGGCCCGAGTGGAAGCCGGGCACGGAATTCCGCGCTATTCGCGAACAGATGCTGAAGAAGTAGACCTCTGTGCCTAAAGTCAGCGACCGCATCGAGCAGCTTCGAGAGCAGATTCGCGAGCACGAATACCGCTACTACGTCCTCGACCAGCCCGTTGTTTCCGACTACGAATTCGATCAGCTCCTGCGCGAGCTTCAGCGGCTCGAGCAGGAAAATCCTTCGCTGATCACGGCGGATTCTCCCACGCAAAGGGTTGGCGGGGAGCCGGCGAAGGAATTTCCCACCCATCAATTTTCCCGTCCGATGCTCAGCCTCGAGAACGCATATTCCGAGGAAGAGCTTCACGATTGGGGCCGCCGCGTGGTGCAGTTGGCGGAAACCGATGCCGTCGATTATGTGGTGGAGCTCAAGATCGACGGTCTCAGCGTGGCGCTCATTTATGAAAATGGCCTTCTGACGAAGGGCGTCACGCGAGGTGACGGCAGAACCGGCGAAGTGGTGACGGGAAACGTGCGAACCATCCGCTCCATTCCGCTTCGGCTGAGCGAAGACGTTTCGGTGGAGATCCGCGGTGAGATTTTTCTCGGCCTCAAAGCGTTCCGGCAACTCAATGACGAACGCGAGCAGGCCGGAGAACCCCGTTTCGCCAACCCCCGCAACTCGGCTGCCGGCTCGCTGCGCCAGCTCGACCCGAGCATGGCGGCGAAACGGCCGCTGGCCTTTTATGGTTATTCAATCCTGCCCACCAGACCTTTCCAGTCGGAAAACCTGAAATGGATTACAGACCTCGGGTTGAAGGTGAATCCCCATCGCAAGCTCTGCCATTCGCTCCAGGAAATCATCGATTTCTGCCGGCATTGGGAAGAACATCGCGACGATCTCGACTATGAAATCGACGGAGTGGTTGTGAAAGTCAACTCGATTGAGCTGCAGGAGCGGCTCGGCAGTACGTCGAAGTCGCCGCGTTGGGCGATTGCGGTCAAGTTCAAGGCCCGGCAGGCAACGACAAAACTATTGGACATACGCGTTCAGGTCGGCCGCACCGGGGCGCTCACGCCGGTTGCCGTGCTGGAGCCTGTGCAGCTGGGGGGAACCACCATCCGCAACGCCACGCTTCACAACGAAGATGAAATTGAGCGCCTCGGCGTGCAGATCAATGACCGTGTGCTGCTCGAGCGCGGTGGTGACGTCATACCCAAAATCATGAGTGTCGTCGAGCAGGCAGCGGACCGGCGGCCGTTTGAAATGCCTTCACAATGCCCGGTTTGCGGAAGCGAAGTTTACCGCGAACAAGGGGAAGCGGTTCGCCGCTGCCTTTCGCAGACTTGTCCCGCGAAATTGAAGGAGTCGCTGCTGCACTGGGCAAGCCGGAAGGCCATGAAGATCGATGGGCTCGGAGAGCGTCTCGTGGATCAACTCGTCGAAAAGGACCTCGTTCGCGACGTGTCGGAATTGTACAGCCTCACGCAGGAGCAACTGGAAGGGCTGGAGCGGATGGGCACCAAATCGGCCGCAAACCTTCTAAAGGAAATTGACGCGAGCCGTTCTCTGGAATTCTGGAGGCTTCTTTTCGGGCTCGGAATTCGTCATGTCGGCGAACGAACCGCCCAGATCCTGGCGAAACATTTCCGGTCGATCGAGCGATTGGAAAAGGCCTCTCAGGAGGAACTGGAGCAGGTTCATGAGGTCGGCCCAAAACTTGCCGAGAGCATCTACAAATTTTTGAAGCAGCCGGAAAACCGCGAGCTCATCAAAAGATTACGGGATGCACGCTTACCGATGAAGTCGGAAACCGTCGAAGACGAGCAACCGGAACAGATTTTCGCGGGAAAAACCTTTGTTTTGACCGGTACGCTCGATGGCATGACCCGGGAAGAGGCAACAGCTCTGATCGAGCAAAGAGGTGGGAGAGTCAGTTCGTCTGTCAGCAAGAAAACGAGTTTTGTGCTTGCCGGCCGCGATCCAGGTTCCAAGCTTGAAAAGGCGCGGGATCTTGGCGTGCAAATCCTTGATGAGCAAGCATTCCGCGCGATGTTATAATCGAGGCTCTATGAACAGGCTTTGGATCGTAATTTTGATGTTCGCGCTTGTCGTCCCTATGGCGGCCCAGAGAGGAACAGCCCCGGCGGTCCCAACACCCCAGGGCCAGCAGCCCCCGAAGCCGGAAAAGGACCAGACGATTTCGATCAACGTCGATCTGGTGGACCTTCTCGTCAGCGTCGCCGACAAGAAGGGATTTGAAGACGACAAAATACAATCCATCACGAATTTCAGCAGCGAGACCGACCTTCCACTGACGATTGCGCTTCTGGTGGACACGAGCGGTAGTATCCGGGACAAGCTGCGATTCGAGCAGGAAGCCGCGATCGAATTCTTCTATTCCACGCTCCGGCGAGGAAAAGACAAGGCGCTCGTCATCAGCTTCGATTCCGGTGTGGACCTCCTTCAGGATTTTACGGATGATCCCGAAAAACTTTCCGACGCCGTCCGCAAGATTCGCGCCGGAGGCGGTACCTCGCTTTACGATGCCATCTATCTTGGCGTGAACGAAAAGCTGACCAATCAGCCGGGACGACGTGTGCTGATTCTTATCAGCGACGGCGACGATAATTCCAGCCGGACATCGCTGACAGAAACTCTGGAAGTGGCGCAGAAGAACTTCGTCACGATTTACGGCATCAGCACGAATTCCGCTGCCTATTTTGGTTCCAAGGAACAGGATCGCGGCGACAAGACGCTGAAGAAGTTCTCGGAAGAGACGGGCGGCAAGCCGTTCTTCCCATTCAAGGTTCAGGACCTTGCGATCAGTTTCCAGGACATCAGCGAGGAGTTGCGGTCCCAATACCGGATTGCCTACAGGTCCAGCAACGCGCGGGCCGACGGCACGTATAGAAAAGTTCGAGTCGACGTATCGGACAAACGCTTCCCAAAAGAATTAGCCGCGTAATTCTCGGCTAATCTACTCTTAGCTTCCGGACAAAGATCCCGGCCTCGCTGAACAACCGGAAGGCGTTTTCGTTCAGCGGATAGTCCATGTTGTAAATGACCTCGCGGATTCCGGAGTTGATGATCATCTTCGCGCACATGAGGCAGGGAGCAAACGTCGAGTAGATGACTCCATCCTTGAGGGACACGCCGTGATAGGACGCCTGCACGATCGCGTTTTCCTCGCCATGCGAGCAGAAGCATTCTTCCAGGTCCGTTCCGGATGTGGCCAGGCGATTGCACCGGGGGCACCCGCCCTCGTTGCAGTTACGGGTGCCTCGCGGCGTACCGTTGTAACCGGTCGAAACCACGCGCTTGTCGCGGACGATGATCGCGGCCACTTTCCGCTTCATGCAGTTCGAGCGTGACGCAACCACCTTCGCGATGCTCATGAAGTATTCGTCCCAGTTCGGCCTCTGAACCTCCTTGAGCAATCGCACCAACAGTTCGTCGATTTGCGGATAAAGCTTTTCGAGGGTGCTGTCA
>QHXD01000539.1 GCA_003223895.1 Acidobacteriota bacterium | reverse complement strand
GACAATACAGTGATTTGCTTCCGCCAATTGACGCCGTTTAAGCAAGAGTCCCATAATTCTGAAGAGGCATTCATCCATGACGATTTTCAAGCGTACACAGAACGCGTTCCTTTTAGTCCTCCTGGCCATCACTTGTCTGACCGCTGCCCCGGCGCAAGTGGCGCCTTCTCTCTCCGATCCAATACCGGTCGAGCGGGAGATCACAATCGGACGGCTGTCCAATGGGCTTCGTTATTATGTTCGCGCCAACAAGAAGCCCGAGAAGCGGGCGGAACTTCGGCTTGTTGTGAAAGCCGGATCGGTTCTCGAAGACGATGACCAGCAAGGTCTCGCCCACTTCGTCGAGCACATGGCCTTCGACGGCACGGCCCATTTCCCAAAGAACGAAATCATCAAGTTTATCGAATCGCTTGGCATGCGGTTCGGGGCCGACCTCAACGCCTACACCAGCTTCGATGAGACGGTCTACGTGCTGCAGGTGCCGACGGACAAGCCGGAAGTCATCGACAAAACGCTACTCGTCCTCGAAGACTGGGCGCATAACGTGTCGTTCGATACCGACCAGATCGACAAGGAGCGCGGCGTTGTCATGGAAGAATGGCGGTTGAGGCGCGGCGCCGGCGCGCGCACAACAGACAAGCTTTTCCCGATTCTGCTCAAGGGCTCGCGGTATGCCGACCGCATACCTATCGGGAAGCCGGAAATCATCCAGAACTTCAAACCGGACACGCTCAAAAAGTTCTATAAGGACTGGTACCGGCCCGATCTCATGGCCGTAATCGCCGTCGGCGATTTCGATAGAGGCGTCGTCGAAAATCTCATCAAGTCGCACTTCGGCTCCATTCCGGCGCCAACCGCGCCGAGGCCGAGGCCGGAATATGAGGTGCCGGAGCATGAAGGGACCGCGTACGCCATTGTCACAGATAAGGAAATAACGGCGACTTCCGTCTCCATTTCGAATATCGTGCCGGCCCGCAAACAAGGCACATTCGGCGTGTACCGGCAAGACATCGTTGACGGCCTCTTCTCGAGCATGCTGTCGGCGCGAATGGGCCCCGTTTCTGGGCGCGGCGGCCGATCGCAGTCCTTTCATCAACCCGGCAAAGGACGAAGCCCAACTGAGCGCGCAGGTGAAGGAGGACGGCATCGAAGAGGGACTGGACGCGCTCTTCACCGAGGTGGAGCGGGTCGCTCGATTTGGCTTCACAGCCACCGAACTGGATCGGCAGCGGCAAAACCTGCTGCGCGCTTACGAACGCCTGGTCATCGAAGACCAGAACCGCCAGTCCGACAACCGGGCCGATGAGTACGTTCGAAACTTTCTAACCGACGAGCCGTTGCCTGGAGCAGAGCTCGAGCAAGCTTTGAATCAACGGTATCTGGCGGCGATCACTCTTCAGGAAATCAACGCGATTGCCAGAACATGGTTTACAGACCGAAACCGGTTCGTCGTTCTGACAGCTCCCGAAAAGCCCGGCCTCGCGATTCCAGACGAAAAGCAGCTGGCCGCTGTGATCAAGGCGGCTCCCGGCAACGATCTGAAACCCTACGTCGATGAAGTCACATCTGCAGCTTTGCTCGATCCACTGCCGTCCGGCGGCACCATCGTGAAGACCACCACGAAAGGACCAATCGGCATTACCGAGTGGGAGCTGTCCAATGGTGTGAAAGTCGTCCTCAAACCGACCACGTTCCGTGAGGATGAAATCGTATTCCGCGCCACAAGTCCCGGCGGTACATCGCTCGCCAGCGATCGGGACTACATTCCGGCCAGCACCGCCACACAGGTCCTCAGCGCTGGCGGCCTGGGGCACTTTAGCGCGATCGATTTGCAAAAGATGCTGACGGGCAAGGTCGCCAACGTGAGCGCCTTCATCGGAGAAACCGAAGAAGGCCTGTCCGGCGGCGGCTCCCGCAAGGATCTTGAAACAATGTTTCAGCTCATTTTCCTCAGGTTCACGCAACCGAGGGCCGACAAGGACGCCTTCACTGTCCAGGCGACACGAGCCAGGACCGCGCTTGCGAACCAATCGGCGCTTCCCGAGTTTGCGTTTCCCGAAGCGCTCTCCATCATCCTGGGCCAGAATCATCCGCGCAGGCGCATCCCGACAGCCGCCACCGTTGATGAGTGGAATCTCGACAAATCACTTGCGTTCTACAAAGACCGCTTCGCCGATGCGAGCGACTTCACGTTCTTTTTCGTCGGAAGCTTTGACCTCGCCACGATGAAACCGTTCGTCGAGCGATATCTTGGCAGCCTGCCATCGATCCATCGCACAGAGACCTGGAAAGATGTTGGAGTGCGTCCACCCGTCGGGGTCATTGAGAAAACGGTCGAGAAAGGGATCGAGCCGAAGAGCCAGACCGCAATCGTTTTCACCGGACCCTTCGAGTATGACCCGCCCCACCGGACCGCCATACGCGCCATGACGCACATACTGGAAACGAGGTTGCTCGGGATCCTTCGCGAAGAGTTGGGCGGCACCTACAGCGTCAATGTCAGCGCGAACGAGCAAAAAATTCCCCGCCAGGAGTACCAGGCAGCGATCCAGTTCGGCAGCGACCCGGAGCGCACTGAGGCCCTTGTCAAACGCATGTTCGAGGAAATAGAGAAATTGAAGGCAAAAGGTCCGACTGAAAAGGAAATCCAGGACGAAAAGGAAGCGATGCTCCGGGAATTCGAGACCAGCAGCAAACAGAACGGATTTTTGCTGAGCCAGATTGCGGCGAAGTATCAAGTAGGCGAGGACGTGGCCGGCATCTGGGAAGCGCCGGAGTTGTACAAGAAACTCGACTCCGCTTCGATCCAGCAAGCGGCAAAAGCTTATCTTAATACGAACAATTACGTGAAGGTGACGTTGATGCCCGAGAAGAGGTAACGCTGCATTCCCCTCCTTATCGCTAGCCGCGGAGCGGCGACAGAGTGTAGCCCCGGGCGCGAGAACGTGTGAATGAATTACAATTTGCGCGTTCCAGCCGCGGAGCGGCGTAAGAATGTCAGCCACGGGCGCAAGCCCGTGGATGGAATAGTGTCGAAGTCCCAGCCCCGTAGGGGCGCAAGATTCCTCGAATCCATTCGAATCTTTCGCCCCTCTGGGGCTGGGATCCAAGGCGACAGTTAACCCCGGGCTTGCGCCCGGAGCTACACTCTGTCGCCGCTCCGCGGCTGAATACGGACGCGGGTTTCAGCGCAAACTCGCAAGGAGGCGAATACACTCCACTCTGCTAAACTCAGAGTTATGCAGCAGGCTGCAGGACTTTTGATTGCTCTCCTTTTAGCCGTGATCCCTTCTATGGCCGAGGACAACATCGACGGATTCGTCGGTAGGGTATACAGGAGCCAGCCTCCTGAATCGGTTCCCTACCGCCTCTTCGTACCTCCGGCCTACGACAAAAGCCAAAAATATCCTCTCATTCTCTGGCTCCATGGTGCGGGCGGTATCGGCGTCGATAACAGGAAGCAATTCTCGAGCGGGAATCGCACCGGAACGCACATCTGGACAAGACCGGAAATCCAGTCGAAGCATCCTGCGTTTGTGGTTGTGCCGCAGTGTCCGGACAGCCTGAGATGCTGGGGATCGCATCTGCCGGCGGTGCTCGAGATCCTGGAGGTGTTGAGGTCGGAGTTCAGCATCGATTCGCAGCGGATCTATGTGGCTGGGCAATCGATGGGCGGTTTCGGAACGTGGGACATGATCAGCCTGAAGCCCGATTTGTTTGCCGCTGCGATTCCCCTCTGCGGCGGCGGCAATACGGCGCGTGCCGCAAGCATTGTGAATATCCCAATCTGGGCATTCCATGGAGCGGCCGACACGAATGTTCCCGTAACCGAATCGCGAAGAATGATTTCATCCTCGTTACACGGAGTACAAAGGAGTCGGTCACAACGTCTGGGACCGGGCCTTCAAGGAGCCGGACCTTGTGGAGTGGCTGTTCGCGCAACATAAATAGGAATGATTGTCTATAACGGTTCCCTGGAAGATACTCGCGAGCTCATCCAGTTTTTTCGCTTTGAGTCGCCCAAGCTGCGGGCGCTTCGCAAGCTGATCATCTCCCGCGAAAAGACCATCGTGAAGGACGTCAATGGGGATACCATCGAATTCCCCGGGCTGACTTACGGCTCGGCAACTCTGGAAGAACTTCTGCGGGAGCTCGGCGTCGTATTCAACCCGCAGTCGCTCCATAATCCGAATGCCACGGCAAGCGGCATAAAAGAATTCGACCTCAGCTCCCGCTGGACCTGGGGTCACGATCGCATACTGTAGGATTCGAATGAAATTACGACTGGATTACGGTACGGATGGCCTGGCCGTTGAAGTTCCAGGCGAACGGGCAACCGTCATTGAGCCTGTATTCCTTCCGCCGGCGCCCAACCCCGGAAACGTGTTGCGCCAGGCGCTGCGCTCGCCGGCCGGCAAACCGCCGCTGCGTGACCTGGTTCGGCCCGGACAAAAGATTGGCATTTCCGTCTGTGACATCACGCGCGCACAGCCCCGCCAGTTGATGCTCGAAGCTCTCTTTTCGGAAATACCCGACCTTCGGATGGACGATGTGACTGTCTTCATCGCCACAGGCACTCATCGCCGCAACTCCAATGACGAAATCGAGCGAATGCTCGGCCGGGAAATCGCGCAGCGCTGCCGGATCGTCTGCCACAATGCGCGCGACAATGATTCGCTCGTTCACGTCGGCAATACCAGCACCGGCGTAAAGGTCCTCTTGAACCGGGAATGGGTAAATTCTGATTTCAAAATAACGACCGGCTTCGTGGAACCGCATTTCTTCGCGGGCTTCAGCGGCGGTCCGAAAATGGTGGCCCCGGGCCTCGCGGGCCTTGAAACGGTGCTGGAACTCCACAACGTCGCCCGCATCGGGCACCCGAACGCAACCTGGGGAATCACCGAAGGAAATCCCGTGCATGATGATGTGCGGGAGATCGCACGCATGACCGGCGTGGACTTCGCCCTCGACGTGACGTTGAATCGGGATCAGAAAATCACCGCCGCCTTTGCCGGCGACCTGTTACAGGAGCACGCGGCCGCCTGTATCGAAGCCAGGAAAAACGCGATGCGTGCCGTCGACAGACCCTTCGATGTCGTGGTCACGACGAACTCGGGATATCCACTCGATCAAAATCTGTATCAGGCAGTGAAAGGAATGTCCGCAGCCGCGAAGGTAGTGAAGTCCGGCGGCACGATCATCTGCGCAGCAGAGTGCCGGGATGGCATTCCGAATCATGGCGCGTATGGCGAGATCCTTGCGTCCGGGTCATCGCCTCGTGAGCTCCTGGCGATGATCGAAACTCCCGGCTACTCCCGCCCCGATCAATGGCAGGTGCAGATCCAGGCGCAGATTCAGCTCAAGGCAAACGTGTTCGTAAAGGCGGACTGCCTGTCGGAGAAGCAGATTCGCGACGCGCACTTCGCGCCGGTGAGCGATGTTTCCGCGGCGGTGGAGGCGGCGTTGCGCAGCGCCGGTTCGAGTGCCACGCTCTGTGTCCTGCCTCACGGTCCACAGACGATCCCGTATTTGCGCGGAGAGGCAAGTAGCCGCGAATGACGCGAATTACGCCAAATGGGCGCTCCAAGGATCTTTTGATGCGCCCATTTGGCGTAATTCGCGTCATTCGCGGCTATTTCTTTAAATTCTTGATCTCCGGAATCCCAAACTGTCCACTAATGTTTGACAGATCGTCCGGACGAATCGGACCGACAAGATTCACAACTGTCAATTCGTTAGAACCCGCAACAACTATGGCTATTCCTGCCGGTTGATCTCGTTCGGAATAAGTCCATATCCCAACTTCTTCCTTCTCCTGAACTGTGACTATGCGCTTCCATTGCGGCGACTTGAGCTGGTCGCGGATCGGCTTCAAGTCCGCCTCCGTATACACCCCGGCCCTCTCGAACTGGAACACGCGGACGAAGATTCCTTTCAAGCCGGAACTGATCTTCCTGGCCGCAGCCTCGTCCTTTTTGTCACTCGACAGGAAGCTGGATGCGAACTGTAGCGTGGCCTGATCGAGGTCCATGACCACTTTTTCCTTCGCCTGGTCGGCGAATTTATCGAGGGACTGAAGATTGAGTTGCTGCGCGTCAAGGCGCGTAGCAATGAACAGCATCGAAATAAAAATCAGTTTTCGCATCTTGGTGTTCTCCGATCGTTTACTTCTCCGGTACTTCGATCACTCGCTGCTGAACTCTGGCTAGGCGTTCCTGAACGCCTCGAAGCTCCGAACCCGTGAGGCGCAATGCCAGCATGACCTGCTCCTTGGCTCTCTCACCTTCGATTCGGCGCAGGTGTTCCCTGTATTCCAGCGAACCGACGGTCAGAACCAGAACTGCGGCCGCGGCGGCCGCGGCCCACCGCCAGGTGAAGAAACGCTTTGGCCGCGAATCCAGTTGCCGTGCCCGGCTCAGCACTTTCTCGGCAAACCCCGGCGGGGGCTCCCGACGCTGCAGGGCTTCACGAAAGTCTTTATCGAATGGATTCACGGCTTTCCTCTTTCAAGTATCGCGATGCCTTTTCTTTCAGCAACGCGATACCGCGTTGCAGATGGCTCCATACCGTGCGAACAGGCATCTCGAGCGTGCGGCTGATCTCCTCGGCATCCATGTCTTCGCCATAACGAAGGATCAAGACAGTCCTGGGAGTCTCCGGCAGCGAAGCGACGAGCCGCCGGAGTCTTTCCTGAAGCAAAGGGTCCGTTTCAGGCTGATCGTCATGGGTCTCCGGCAATTCGTCGAGCTGCACTTCATTGTGGAAGCTCCGGTGCCGCACCACGTCGATGCAGCGATGCGTCGTGGCCCGTCGCAGCCAGGCAATGACGTGGGAATGAGATTCCACCGAGCGCCGGTTTTCGTATAACTGCAGGAAGACGTCCTGAGCTACTTCCTCCGCAACTGCAACGTTGTTAAAGAAGTTGTAGGCGATGCTGTAAACCATCCCCTGCTGCTGCCGGACAATCAACTCGAATTCCGCCGTCGTCATCTTCCGCTCTAATCCCTAATTACGAATTTCCCGGCCCTTTTTACGCAAAATCTTTATGGTAGGATTCACGCCTATGGGAATGACGATAGCTGAAAAGATTCTCGCGAGGAAGTCCGGGCTGGCCGCGGTGGTGCCGGGCCAGATCGTCGATGCCTATCCCGATCTCGTCATGAGTCACACGGCAACGTGGCGATCGGTCAGCGTGATGGAAAAGGTCGGCGCAACGAAGCTATACGACCCCGAACGAATCGCAGTCGTTTTGGATCATATCGCTCCCGCGAAAACGGAAAAGAATGCAGCGGACCACCAGAAGAGCCGCAACTTCGTCAAGAAATACGGCATCCGCAAGTTCTACGATGTGGACGCCGGTATC
>QHXD01000538.1 GCA_003223895.1 Acidobacteriota bacterium | reverse complement strand
CCACCCAGGTAGTGATGGTGGATCCCACTTTCTTTGCACCGATGATCACACCCTCCATCGCGCCTTCAGACTGCGAAGTGACCTTACCTGTCAGCGCCGAAGGAGACGGGTTTTGTGCTGTCACTAGGCCGGCGAAGACCAGGCCCAATAGGGTTGTACCTACGATGATCCTTCCAAGAAGTGTCGCTCTCATGGCAACTCTCCCTTTCGTTCAAATGATTTCGAACCGAGTTTTCCGGTGCTCCTAGGATGCCTTCTTCAGGGTGTTCTGGCAACGCTTTTTCGATACCGGCGGGCGGTCTGGCTGGGTCGTGCCTGCTCAGGGCATCACGAGGAATCCGCACCCATCAGCACGAGCGGACTAGGATCGCCGTGGAGACCCCAGCCAGCGCGGGTCCCGGCAGCCTGATCAGGGGTTGCATGGCCAGGCCACCTATCATCGAGGTGAGGACCCAGGATCACGACCGGAACAACTCGCGAGTTCAGCAGCGCGATGCTTATCAGACCGGCGATAGCCGGAATCGCTACCGCGAATCGAAACCCGCGGATCGCGCGGCGGCCTTCGGGCCGCGACCGAAAATCGGCGGGCACCACCACGCCGAACAGGATCTCTCTCCGCGTCAGATACGGAAGAGCGACATGATCACGCTCATCAAGAGGTGGCTCAAAAACGGAATCGCCAGCATCATGGTTGCAATCCTTCTGCGAATGAGCGCAGTTCATCGGCGATCCTGGCCGGCGAGACGCCGCCGGCGCGCATCTGCGAGATCAGCTCGCGCAGGCGCCGCCGGTAATCGGCAAGGTCCATGCGAGAAGCCGCCGCGGGCGGCTTGCGCTCCACCACGCGCGCCCCGCGCCCGTGCCGCAAATCCAGCCACCCTTCCGCCGCCAGCATTCGGTACGCTTCCGCCACGGTATTGAAATGTACTCCAAGCTCCATCGCAACCTGGCGAACGGAGGGCAAGTCCGTGCCTGGCCGGAGCGCGCCCTCCACCAGTTGAACCCGCAACCCATCGGCGATCTGGCGCGTGGCCGGGATGGGAGAGTCGAGATCGATACGGAGTCGTGGAGATCCCGCCATGACTGTACAGTGTATAACAACACTATACAGTTGTCGAGGGCTGCTTTGTCGCATAGACTCCTTCCATCCAAATAAGGAGGACGCCATGAGATCGATCACGAGACCGCTCGTATTCGTTAGCCTTGTCGTTTCATTCTGTCTGATGTGGATGGCACACACCGATCGGGATGTTGTCGTCGCGCAGACGCGCAAACCGATCGTGATGACGCGCATCTATACGGGGCCGGATGGCCTGAGTCACGCCGAAGAGGTTGAGATGAAACTGACCGGCAACGCGACCGAGATGATCAAGGCTACAGGCGTGGAGTTCAGCCGGAGAGCGCCAGGCGGTTCAAACGAGTGGCATACGGGCCCGAGGCGCCAGTTCGTCATCACCCTCAGCGGTCAAGGCGAGATCGAGGTTGCCGGAGGTAAGAAGGTTGCAGTCGGTCCAGGCCACATCAATTTGATCGAAGATACCACCGGGAAAGGCCACATCACGCGAAATCTGGGTTCGGAGGATCGCATCGCGATCACGATCCCTCTTGCAGACCAGACGGTTGAACCTGCGCGTCGTTAAGAGGAAGCATGATCACAAAATCAGCAATGACCCTTCTGATCTTTCTCCTTCCGATCCTGTTCGTATCCCAACAGGAGCCGCGCAACCCTGTAAGTTCCGGAACCTTGAAACAGATCATTCCGGGTCACTATGTGTATTCCATGAACAATGCAGGGAGGGTTTTCAACAGCGGCGTCATCGTCACAAGCGAAGGGGTGTTGGTGTTCGACGCCCTGGATTCGGAAGCGATCGCACGCGCGGAACGGGAATCGATTTCCAGCATCATCAAACAGCCCGTTCGCTATCTTGTGTCCTCTTCCTTCCACGATCCGTACAGCAAGGGAAACATAGCCTACGCGGACGTCTTCAAGATCGGACACGAAAACTATCGCGCCGGCCTGCTCGACCAGATGCAACGCGGCGGCGCATCCGCCGAAGAGCAGCGGGCGAGGCAGCCGAACCAGACCTTTCGTGATCGCGTGACCCTCCACTTCGGCGGCAAGGAGATCCAGATTCTCCATTTCGGACGCGCCCACACCCGGGGAGACAGCATCGTGTTCGTCCCACAAGACCGGATTGCATATCTGAGCGAGGTTTTCTTTTCCGGCGAATTTCCGAATATGGCGCAGGGTTACGGTGTCTCATGGCTGAAGGTCCTGGATGCGGTGGAGGCGCTCGGAGCCGATATCTTCGTGGCGGGCCATGGGCCCATTCCCGAAGACCCCCGGGCAACACGTGCAGAACTGCACCGTTTGCGGCAGATACTTACTGATGCACGAGACGGTATCCAGAATGAGATTGCGCGAGGAGCCACCGAAGACCAGGCCGTCGCCGCGGTGAAACTCCAGCAGTACGAGAAACTGCCGACTTACGCCGCACAGAGAGAAGTTTCGGTGCGGCGAATGTATAAAGAACTGACCGGCAATCTCCCTTGAAAGACGCATCAACCGGGGGCCGCTGATTTCCTGTTTGTCACGTAACTCTGTTTCAGTTCCCTCTTCTGCGTCAAATCACCGGTCCGAATTGCGTTCTTGCCGATGTTCGTCCTATATATGCTAGTATTCCTAACAAGACAGGGGGGACCATGAACGGACTACATCAAACCTCCGGAAGAGCCAGACGCGTAACAACGCGAACAGCCAAAATAGCGGGGGACGAAGTATGCCAAATAATGGTGAAGCCAATAAGAACTTTGGCGTGTACATCAACCTGTGCTGTGGTGTTGAAATTTTCATTGCCGAAGGAAGGGTCTTTCCCGACTGCCCCAACCATCCCAGGCTGACTACCATTTGGAAGCCTATCCAGAAGGACAAGATTCACGAGCTGCCAATTAGGCGGCCCAAAGCCGACACGACCGTCTGATCTCTCTGACTCGAGCCGGATGAGGCCGGTTGTACCATACGCCTCGTTAGTTGTTGCTCGAGTTCTGCCCTTCGCCAAACGATGGACGCACGTGTCATGCGGCTCCCCCGCCAAAGGGAAAGCACAGTTCAACCGCGCGCTGGAACTCCGTCTGACGTCATCTTGTGTCTTCCAGCGAAGGAGTCGAGATCGGCCTTTGCCACCCGTCCTCCTTCGGGATGTAGACTCTGCGCAGCGGCTGTGCTCGGTACTGCCTAAATTTCCCTGTTATCGGACAAACTTCCCCCTGTTTTTGTCAGTTTTTGTCCTATGTCAGTTCTGAACAACTGAATCGAAAGACAAGTTTGGTTTGGTAACGGCAGTGCTAAACAGCGGATGGCAAGAGGCCGAAATGGGAGAGGTCCAAGCGCAATCGGGGAGTAAGAGGGAGGCTGGATGCCGCAAAACGGTGAAATCAACACGAGGTTCGGATCCACAAGAACCTCTGTTGTGGGGCGCCGAAATGGTCATTCCTGTCGTGTAACGTTCCCCGATTGCGCGACACACATCCGACAGTGTCGGTATTGCCACTGGTAGTCTTCCGCGCCAGCATCACGGCAATGTCTCTTCCGGAATCACGGCCTTCCGATTCACCGCACTTCCTGGGTGACAACGATGAATCCCGAGAACAGCGCCGTTGAGCAAACACTACGTGAGAAGAGAGCACAGTCGAAATAGGAGACCTGGGGCGAGAGCGGCAGTCGGCAATGCGAAGCCGTACTCGACTTGTCCCGATTGTTTGGACAATAATTAGGGTGCCGGATACCAAAAAGGGAAATCATCCGAATCTCACCCAGATGGGGAGTGCTGATGAGTGACGAAAAGAGTCGAATCATGCCCTTCGAACAGGGCGATCCCGAAATGGGCCGCCAGCTTTCAGCGGCCCGTCTTCACGCAGGCTTGACTCAGGCCGATATCGCCGAAGAAGTCCGAGTCAGCCGGCAACACATTTCGAATATCGAAACAGGAATCACCAGCCCAACGGTCCGAGTACTGCGTGACTACCTGCACGCTTGCGGCACCGAGCTGCCGGAGTTTTTCTACGGCCCACTTCCAACGGATCAAACACCGCGACAGCGGGAGTATCACCGGAAGCTTCAAGCTCTGCTGGACAACAGTACGATGTCCCCGGTCATTACCAAAGTTCTCGACTCGTTCATGACGTCCATGCAGTCTGCGCTGACAGCCCAGGTTCAACCGATTCGAGTGCAGGCGAGGTGGACTCGCACCCAGAACATGAGAGACGGGGAGCGTAAGTAGACCCGAAAAAGCAGTTGATCCTCTGATGTCATAGAGGTACTGTGTCAATCCTCGTCCAAAGCATTCCTTGATTGTGATCTACGCCTCAGCAGGGAGTCGGGGCGCTTCAGCGTCAGTAAGCAGGACTCGGAACCCAAAGCCGATATCCTGCCGACTCTTTTGCAGAAAGGCGGCAAATTTATGTTTGGAGAAGCCGAGGAACTGAAGCGGAAACTCGAGGAAATACTTACCTCAAGTGACCCGCAATGGGTAAATTCGATCACAGTGACTCTGAACGCAATGCATCGACAGTTCGAACTGGAGCGGCAAGGCAAAAAGATGGGCGTCGCTTTCGGTCCTTATAGGGCCGGCAAACGTCAGATCGGTTTGCTCTATAAGAAACGCTCCCATGACAGGTTCGGATGCAACGTCGCGGAACCGGGGTTCGTTCTTCTTGTTCTGTGACTCTTTCGCATCATGAGGCCCGCAGCGAGGGCGATCTTTCGTCTGTCGCTGCGGCCTTGACCGCCTGCCCGAAATTCCTGTCCTCGCCTTCCGAGTAGAGGAAGCCACTATCCGTCCTTTAGGTACCCTCTTGATCGTCTCCAGCCTGAGGCGATGGTGTCCGGAGCTGAAGCATATTCGGAGCCGATTTATCGAAGAAGTCGCATTCGAGACTACAAGTTCGCGTATGATTTCGCGCGATGACTTTGCCCGAATCGCTGAACACGGAAGACCTTCTCAAACTTTACTACTATCTGAAACTGAATCGGTCCCTTGAAGACCGACTGGCCGCCCTTTACCGGCAGGCGATCATCACTGCGACGGTTTTCACCAGCCGCGGCCAGGAGGCTATTTCTGTGGGTAGTGCGTACGCGCTCGGACCGGATGACTTTGTGAGTCCGCTTACGCGCAACATCGGCACCATGCTGGTGCGAGGTATCCAGCCGCGCGACATCTTTACCCAATACATGGGAAAGGCCACCAGTCCGACCGGAGGCAAGGAACGTATTCACTATTTTGGTGATCTCAGTAAAGGCATCGTTGCATCACTGAGTATTTTGGGCGATATGGTTCCTGTGATGGCCGGGATGGCATTGGCGGCCAAAATTCAAGGCCGGCCTTGTGTCGCGCTGACCTACATCGGCGAGGGCGCAGCCAGCACGGGCGACTTTCACGAAGGCATGAATCTGGCCTCGGTATTGCAGCTTCCGTTCGTCCTGATCATCGAAAACAATCGCTATGCGTATTCCACTCCGGCCTCGCGTGCGGCGGCTATAGACGATTTCGCTTTACGAGCCAGGTGCTACGGCATCCCGGGCAGAATCGTCGACGGCAATGATGTGCTTGCCGTCTACGCCGAAACTCGTGACGCCCTCGAACGCGCACGAAGCGGTCTTGGACCATCGATCATCGAGGCCAAAACCATGCGCATGCATGGCCACTCGGATGCGGACGCCCCGTGGTACGTGCCGAAAGATGAATTTGAGGACTGGCAGCGCCGCGATCCGCTCGATCGATTTGAACGGCTGCTGCGCGATGCGAATCTGCTCGACGACACATCGCGGGCAGCGGTCGAGTCTCGCATCAGCGACGAAATCGAATCCGACCTCCGGTACGCTCTGGACAGCCCGTTCCCAGCCCCTGAAACGGCGATCCAGGCGGTTTACGCAAAAACTCTGAGCGGCGGGTAGCCCATTGAATTTCTTAGATGTCTCCAGCGGACACGTAGCCGCGGGCTTTACGCCCGCGTTCAAGCACAATCAAAGAATTTTTCTGGCGGTATCTGAACGCGGGCGTAAAGCCCGCGGCTACGTGCATTCCCTGTCATCCTGCCTTACCGGGGAAAGGGCGCGAGCGCCGGCGTAACGCCTTCCGGTAGTGGTGTGCGTGCGGTGTTCAATATCATGGAAATCATGACGTAGTAGCCGGTGAGGCTGACCGTGTCGATAACACCTTGTTCACCGAATTTGGACACGGCGCGAGCGTAAGTGACATCGCTGACACTCTGGTTTCGATGCAGCTCCATGCAGAAGTTGTAAAGGATTTCCTCGTCTTCCGCCATGTGTTCCGGACGGCGGCCCTCCGCGATCGCCTTCGCGACGTCTGGCTTCAGCCCGCCGGTCATAGCGAGTTGATAATGGGCATTCCACTCGTACTGTTGCGTCCAATGACGGGCCGTCATCAGGATGACAAACTCGCTCAGTCTCGGCGGCAGCACGCTTTTGAAGCGCAGGTAGTCGCTGAGGGCGCGAGCACGGGTCATGACGTCGGGGCTTCGAAGCAGGGCCACCCATGGCCCCGTCGGCGTTCCTCGAGCGGCGAGGAAGTCCTCGAGCGCTTTCTTCTGATCGTTCGTCATTTTGTCTGCCGGTATCGGCGGCATCCGATTCTGGGCGCTTGCGTTCATACTCGTGGCCAAAATCAGAACAGCGATTGTGGTCCATACCCTCATACCTTTTCTCCTTTCACTGCAAGCCATGGTTAAATGCGACGGTGGAGCAAAGACGGATCATACTATTAATTCTTGTAGCCGGGATCATGCCATTGGTCTGGGGATGGACGGTGCACCGGGTGATATCGAAGCTGTGGC
>QHXD01000139.1 GCA_003223895.1 Acidobacteriota bacterium | reverse complement strand
CGGTTTCGGCGTGCCAGTCTTTGGCGTGTTTGCCAACGATAACAAGCCGCGGTTTCGGGACGGCAAAGCGTGGCCGGAATCCATCCTGGATGGTGACGGCAGGGGGCAGGAAGCAGGTTACAAGGCCGTGAATGCGCGTACATCCTGGGATGCAGGCGTTATCTACGGTTACGGTACCGACACAGGCTATGAACCGAGGGCCGGGTTGGAACATGAACTCAAAACCCTCAACCTGATGTTTTCCATGCAGGACATCATCAAGCTCATGGGACCGAACACCGCATCGTACATCGAGATGAGCAACGATCTCGGGACGCTGGAGAAGGGTAAGCTTGCGGACATCGTTCTCCTGGGCGGCAATCCACTGGAGGGCTATTGGAATATGCTGAATGCAAAGGTTGTGATCAAGGGCGGTGTGATCATGGTCGATAAGCGGTAGCCCGAAGGCTTCTCTTCTTCTCTTATCTGTCACCACGCGGAGGACCAGCAGCACCGCCTCTGCCGGCTCGCGGAGGCACCGGGTACACGCCCATGCCGTGGTACGAGTTGGAATAGATCATTTGATAACGGATCCCGTTTCCGTCCTTGTCAACCCACCCCATCGATTGTTGAAACAATCCCGGTTCCGGATATCCCTTCGGCACCGTGCCCTCCACGATATACAGCTTGTTCTCGTGCATCGCGACGTAGGCAAAGGTGCGGGACTGATCGGCGTTGTTGGTCAGTTGTATGAAGTGTCCTTCAACCATGTCCTGCCATTCCCAGTTGAGACTTGTCAGTTTGGCGTCCCGCTGGAGGAGCTTGAACGTCGCATACACGATCGCCCCTCTCTCATCCTGCTTCCAGTACCCGGGACCGATGGCGGGTGGGGCGTTTGCACGGCATTGCTGGTTGCCCGGCGGACATGTCCTGGAGCGCTCAATGCCCTGTTGTTCCAGGCCGGTGTAATCGACAACGGTTACCGAGTAACGCTCGCGGTCCTTGTCAGCGCTGTACACACGTGCCGGCAGCGTGTAGTCCATTTCCGACTTCCAGGTGGTCTCCGTCACCTTCGGCGGGCTCGGAAAGTTCACCTTAAAGCCGTCCTGCTTGTTGACGTACTCCTCCCATTCCTGGGCGACTGCGGCCCCTGGCACCAGCAGCAACAGGACGAAAACGAATACGGTCATTCGCATGACGGTCCCTCCCTTGCGAACGGCGGTCAGCGCCGTAGCCCCTCCATTATCTTTTCCCAACTGTAGGCGAAGAATGAGTTTTGAACTTTATCGATGACGAAGATTTCCTGATGTCGCATATCGAGCGCGGCACCCCGGGGCGCAATCAGCAGGGTGTCTCTACCTTTGATGATCGCCTTGGGCGCCACATCACCGTTGTCCGTGATATTCCAGATTCCGACGAATGACTCGTCCAGGTTGCGCGTCACCTGCACGGCCCGCGCTTCCACAGTCGCAATGAGCTCCTTGCGTTCGGCGTTGATCGTGAATCCTTTCGTGGTGTAGATGCCTGTTTTCGGACCGGAGATGATGGCCTTCGGCGCCACGTCGCCCTCGTCCGTCCGGTTGAAGATCAGAATGCCCTGGGGATCGCGGTTACCGACAGCAATGATATTGTTGACGGGATCCACCGCAATTCCGCGCGCGCGCTCAATCATGGTTTTTGGCCCGGCAATGATTCGGAGTGGAGCAACATCGCCGTTGGCTTGTGTGGAAAAGACGAGCAGCGCCTGGCGCGTGGGCACGATGACTTCTCCGTGAACACTATCCAGGGCCAGTTCGTCATTGTCTTCCAGCAGGGTTCGCGGTCCCTGAATGGTGCGGATGGGAGCTTCGTCGCCGCTCGCACCTCCGCGGAAGAAAAGAACCGCTTCGGCGAAAGGATTCGGAACGGCGATCTCATCCTTTTTCTCATCGAACGCGATGGCGTGGGACGTCCTCGACAGCCGCGTGCGTCCGCCTTCAATCACTCTTACCGGCGCTACGTTGCCATTCGCCAGCCTGGCGAATACCGCGATACGCGGATTGGCCACTCAGTTCGGCACCAGAATCTGTTCGCGCAGCGGGTCATAAGCAATGCCTCCCGGATTACCGATACCTGTCGCAGGAGTGCCCTGGGGCGCGCCGCGCAGAGTACGCAAGGGCGCGGCATTGCCTTGTGCCGTGCGTCTATAGACCGTGGCCGAATGGTCCTCGGGATTCGTTGCCCACACTTCGTCATTCTTTGTGTCGACGAACAATCCAACGGGCTTCCGGAGTCCGGTGCCAGGCCCCTGGATTTTCCGGATCGGCGCTGCATCGCCGTTGGCCGTCCTGCTGAAAACCAGGATGGAGTTCGTGCCGCTGTTGGCGACGAAGAGTTCGTTGTGAACGGTATCGACGAAGATCTTCATCGGCAGGCTCAACTCGGTTTTCGGCCCGCGGATCACCCGGCGAGGTATTGCGTTGCCTTGTGCGTTCCGTGCGTAAATAGTGATCGCTGGATCGACAAATCTTCCCTTCGAAGGACGAAGATTGAGAGTGGCCCTGGGCTGAGCTCCCGGCTCGAAAGTTCCGCGCGCGATCGTCGCGGCGTCAGCATTGCGCTCGCTTTCTCCGGTCAGGACTTCGTGATAGGAATCATGGTTGGCAACGAACAGCTCGTTGTTTCGGGCATCGACGAATATTCCATGCGGATCGGAAAGACCTGTCTCCTGTCCCTGAATGATTCGGAGCGGTTTGTCATCGTCTTTGGCCTCCCGGCGATAGACTTCCACCTTATTGATGTGTTGGACCGTCACGGCCATTTCGTTGTTGGTCAAGTCCAGCGCCACGCCCCACGTTCCTGCGGAAGCCGTCCTCAGGGATCGCACAGGAGGTACATTGCCCTGCGCATCGTAATTGAAGACCACCACGTCGGAGTCCGTGTCGTTGTTGGCGGCGAAGATCTGTCTGTTCAAGGAATCGAGCGCCACTCCGCAAATGAAGTCGACTCCGGTCTTCGTCCCTGTCACCACCGTGCGGGGATCGGCAACCAGGTTGCTCGAAAGATCCCTGTCGTAGGTTCGCAGGCTGAACAGGTTCTCGTCCGTTACCGCCAAAACGTTCGCGTCCGGATCCACAGCAATGTCGGTGAAGACGGGATACGGATCGTGGACGTGACGCAGCGGTACGACGTTCCCACCCAACTGAGAGAAGACCAGGAGGGCCGCCGGACCGGACAAAATAAGTAGTGCTGTGAAGATTTTGCGCAACCGAGTTCGCATCGTGCTGGCAATTACAACAAACAGCAGGAGTACTGTCAAACTCCCTCTAAGACGGCGTAAAAAATGAGGTCGTAGCCGCGAATTACGCAGATTACGCGAATGGGCGCGTCAAGGAATCTTTGATGCGCCCATTCGCGTAATCCGCGTAATTCGCGGCTACGACCCCTTTTTTTTACGCACGGTGGGCGCCGAGCTTGCCGTTTTCGACGACAAACGAGGCGCGGGTCTCAACGGGAGCGCCGGGGCGGCTCACGAAGGGTACCACACGGTAGTCACTGGTCCAGAGCGAAGGTGTTACCGTCGCTCGCACGTAACCACGACGTGTGTTGAAGAATTTGATATGTGGGTTCACCTCGAGTAGCCCTTCGGGAACCGAGTCGTTCCCATCACCACCGGAAGTGATGGACGTGCCGACGAATTCGGTTCCGACCGTGGCAGAAGATGGATTATCGAAGTCCAATTTCAAATCGGAAACCCAATTGGAATGAATGTCACCGGTAATCACGACCGGATTGGATGGCCGGGCCTGGCCCAGGAAATTCATCAGGCGTTTGCGTGCCTCGACGTAGCCTCCCCACGTGTCCATGAGGTAGGTCTTCGTCCCGTCCACGGGCTGGGCCACATCGGCAATCATGACCTGATTCGCCAGGACATTCCATCGTGCCTGCGACGAACGCAGCCCAGTCATGAGCCAATTTTCCTGTTTCGCTCCCATCATTGTCTGGCTTGGAGCCAGAGCAGCGGCGCAGCGGGGCTTGCGCCCGTCACCGCAAGGCTGATCCGATCGATACTGGCGCGTATCGAGGACGTGAAAGTCGATCAGGTTTCCGAAGGATAGTTTGCGGAAAAGAGATATATCCGGTCCTGCAGGCATCGACGTCCTTCGCAGCGGCATGAATTCGTAATAAGCCTGGTACCCAGCGGCGCGGCGGCGCAGGAATTCCTCCGGCGGAACCTCGTTCTTGGATATCGCGCCGGCGTAGTTGTCCTGCACTTCGTGATCATCCGGCGTTACGATCCATGGAAATGCGGCGTGTGCGGCCTGCAAGTCGGGATCGGAGCGATAAAGCGAGTACCGCGCTCGATACTGGTCCAGCGTGAACACTTCTCCTGCTTCGTGCTGCCGGACAATGGTCGTTCCGAAGCGCGTTTCATAAATGTAGTCGCCGAGATGGACCACCACATCCAGATCTTCCGCGGCCAGATGGTGATAAGCCGTGAAGTAGCCGTGCTCGTAGTTCTGGCAGGAAACGAATGCAAAGCGAAATGGATTCGCTGCGCCGGACGATGTGCGCGCGGTGCGGGTTCTTCCGACAGGACTGGCCTCGCCGCCGGCCGTGAAACGGTACCAGTAGTCCCGGCCAGGCTGAAGCCCGCCGACTTCCGCATGAACGGAATAGCCGAATTCCTTCAGCGCCAGACTCGATCCCTTCTTCGCGATACGGCGAAAGCGATCGTCCTCAGCGATCTCCCAGTCCACGGCAACACGCTGCGGATCAATGCCGGCAAGCCGGGTCCATAAAACAACTCCGCCCGGCGCGGGATCGCCCGAAGCGACGCCCAGCGTGAAAGGATTCGAACGCAATCGTACCGGCCGCTCGCCGGGCATGGCCGCCAGAGCGCCGAAGGCGAGAATAAAGTCGCGGCGATTCATGCTCAGATTTTAGCCGACGGGAGAGGAACCAGAAAAGAATTAACCGCGAATTACGCTGATTACGCGAATGGGGCGCAAAACAAATTCTTGATGCGCCCCATTCGCGTAATCAGCGTAATTCGCGGCTAATTCTTTTCTGGTTCCTCTCCCGTCTCTGTACGAAGGGTCCGTCTATACTTTAGGGTCCCGATGATTCAGCTCTTCGCGCACGTCGGCGACAACGGATTGGCGGTTGCCTGCGCGCAATTCCTCGTTCATCCGGCGAAGCGCAACTCCGACCACATCGCGATGGTGAAGTTTGGAGCCGAAGTTCTCGCTGAGTTCGAGCCATATGTCGTGGACAAGATCGACATCTTCCGGCCATAGCCGCGGCGGGTGAGGGCCGAGGTTTACAAAGATGGACGGGCGTCCGGGCGCGATAATTTCGAGGGAAAAAGCGTGACGTGATTCCGGCAGTCTTTCCCAGGCTTGCCCAATACGGCGCGCAAGCTCCTCGGAGTCCATTCGAGCCGAAACGCCGCTCACGAGGCGCGATGCCTTTAGAGTCGCGGCGGTTTGAACCATGGCGTCAAACGGATTGACTCCGGGAACCGTGAGCAACTGCACAGGCTTCCCTTCTTTTTCCGCGAGCTTGACAACACGAGTGAAGAGTTCCCTCTCATAATCGGTGAACAACTGCTGTTCGTTCAATCCGTATTCGCCGGTGCCGGCAGTGGACACACCTCGAATCGTCATCACCACGATGTCGTGTTTACGGGTATTCGTTTTCTGAAGGACGGCTTTCAGGTGGTCCATTCGACTATAGTCGCGAACCGCCACCAGAACGCAACCGGGACGTACCTGTATCGAATCCGTTGAAATCTCCGGCCGCATGTCGAGATTGAACTGCTCCAGGCCGTTCTTCTTTTCTCTCTTCTTATGCCCACGGCGTTCGGAGATCGTGAAGATCGTGAACAGCACAAGCGTAAAGGACACGCCGGAGATCGTCGCGATTTGCTTCGAGAACAGATTCGCCACCGCGACGAAGAACAGGATCAGCGTGGTGATCGCCAGGCCAATCGGAATCTCGCGGCCGCCCACTCTGATGTTCAGGGGCATCTTGTATTCCTGGTCGTGCCGCTGAAAACGAAGGACCAGCACGCTCAGGGCTTTCAAAAAGAAACTCCAGACGATGCCGAAGGCATACGCTTCGCCCAGCAGGTACGTCTGGCCGCGGCTGGCGACGACAGTGATCAGTTGCAACAGGGTAATCAGATTGATGATCCGGAAAGTTGTGCCGTAGCGCCGATGCGGCTTCTGGAACCACGGATCGAGCACGCCGTCTTCGGCCACGCGATTCATCACGCCATTTGCGCCGATGATGGATGTATTTACCGCGCCGGAAAGGATTAACACTCCAATGATCACGACGAAGATGTGAAAGGCGAGCCGCAACAGCTCGGGCCCGACGAGGTGCATCGCAAGGCCGCCAAGCAGATTCTCTACATAGTTCTTCCGCACGTCGTCCGGTATGATCATTGCGGCGAGCAGCGTGATGCCACCGGTGGAGACCAGCGCATAGATGCATACGATGTTGCTGGTGCGGTACAGGTTCTTCAGCTTGGGCGAGGCGATTTCTCGATAGACCTGGGCGAGCGTTTCGAAGCCGCTCATGGACAGCAGGGAGTGGCCGAACGCGATGATGATGGCAACAACAGGGATCGTCGGCCACATTGTGCCCTTGAACCATCCCAGTCCCTCCTCGCTGAATTCCAGGTTTGAGGCAAGGGGCGCCGGAGGTATTTGCGCCGGCCCTCGAACAAGCAGTGTCAGCCCGCACCAGACGAGAAAGATCACCACCATGACCGTGGTGACCTGCATGATGCGCAGGGCTTTGCCGCTCGACTCGTGCAGACCTTTGATGTTGCTCCACCAGAAGTACAGGGTCACGAGGACGGCGAAGAACACTGCAAACTGATTTGGAACTATACGGAACTGATTACCGAGAAGCTCGCTGGCTTCGTTGACCAATCGTCCGAGATACTGGCCGGCGCTGACGCTGCTGATCGGGCCGGTGAGGACGTAGTCGAACAGCAGGGCGGAAACCGAGAGCCGCGCGATGAAAGGTCCCATCGCGTCGCGCACGACCACGTAGACGCCGCCGCGCACGAACATGCTGCTGCTTTCCATGTAAATCGAACGCACGGCAAAGCTGAACAACATCACGCCCATGATGAACCAGGGCGCACTCCTGCCGATGGCCTGCTCGGCAATACCGCCGGCATAATAAACGCTCGAACCAAGGTCGTTCAGAACGATGGCGGCCGCCCGCCAGAACGAGATGAAGGAGAGCATGACCGTGCTGGCGACGACGACCTTGGTCGCACTGCTCCCCCGCTGTGGTTCAGATATTGAAGCTTCTTTTTTCATGTAAGAGATCTGCGCTCACGGCCATCTCGCTAAAATCACATCATGCCCGTTCTTGCACAGCGCTCTGGCCAGGCGCTCGTGCTGGGTCGGGAACCACCGCTTTCTGCTCCCAACGACGATGACAGAATGCGGCTCCAGAACCTGGAGCAGTGTTTGCAGCCTGTCGCGGCAGAAATAGATATAAATACTGGGTTGCACGCCGGCAGCCACGACGAGGCCGCGAAGCCGCTGTAACGTGAACCCCGGAGGAACCGCTGGGCGCGCAAGTGGTAGTGGAAAGGGCACGATTTGAGGCACAACCAGATCGATCTCCGCCTCCAGCCCGGCCGATAAGCTCGCCGCAGCCTTCAGGGCTACTCTGGTGTTCTCAAAGTCCGTAAATACGACGCCGATATGGAGATCGCTTGGAGAGCCAACGCGCTGTGGTGCCAGTACTTGAAGGGCCGGTATTAGTGCATCACGCACAAGCTATCAGCCTAGCCGACAGGCCGTAAATAAGTCATAAATGTTAGGTAAGTATTCTATTGAGGCAGGTTGAACCGATAGCCAACCCACGGTTCAGTAAGAAGATATTTCGGATCCGACGGGTTCTTTTCGAGCTTCTTTCGGAGCTGATTGATGAACACTCTCAGATACTCCACCTCGTCGCCGTAATCAGGACCCCAAACCGATTGAAGCAACTTTGTATGCGGGATCGGAACGTTGGGATGAGCGACCAGGTACTGCAACAGATCGAACTCCTTGGGAGTCAGCCGGACCTGCCGGGTCCCTGCAATGACTCGACGCGTTGAGAAATTGATTTCCATGTCGCCAACGCGAACCGTTTGCAATCCGCTTGTGGTTTGAGGCAGGCGTCTCAACGCTGCGCGGATTCGCGCCAGTAGTTCGGGAGAACCGAAGGGTTTGGTCATGTAATCGTCGGCTCCCGCATCCAGCGCCTCGACCTTATCGGCTTCGGTATCCCGCACAGTGAGCATGATGATGGCAACATCGGAGCTCGAACGGATCAGCCGGCAGGTCTCGATGCCGCTCATGCCGGGCATATTCATGTCGAGAATGAGAAGATCGACCCGATCTCCTCTCATGCGCTCCAGCGCTTCCTCGCCGTTGCGCGCGTCGACGACTTCGTAGCCTTGCGCGATCAATGTTGTCCGCAAGACGCGCCTGATCTGAGGATCATCATCAACGACCAGAATCCGCGCTGAACTCATCGCAACCTCTCGCTTTCAATGGGCAACTTCAAGAGAAACTCCGTGCCACGATCGCTACTGCCGGCAAGACGAATGTCGCCGCCATGCGCGAGCAGAATCTCGCGCGCAATCGACAGCCCCATGCCGGTGCCCGCAACCTGGTGACGCACATTCATGCCGCGATAAAACTTGTCGAAGATGCGAACCTGTTCCGGCGCCGAAAGAGGCTCTCCGGAATTGTATACGCTTATGATGAGGCCATCCGAACGCACTCTTGCAGTGATACGGATCGGCGACTGCGGCGGCGAGTACTTGACCGCATTATCCAAAAGCTGCCGGATCGCCAGCTGCATCAAATCGAAGTCAACGAGAACCTGCGGCAGCTCCGAGGCGATCGACACTTCGATCGGACGGCCATCCAGGCGAGACTCGATCTCTTCCAGGGTGCTTTGCACCAAAGAATTGACGGATTGCAATTGCCGATTGAGCTGAATTTTTCCCGCTTCAATTCGAGCGAGGTGCGTCGCTTCCGTAACCAGACGGCTGAGTCTTTCCGCTTCCTGGTCCACGACGGTGAGCAGTTCGTGGCGTTGTTCCACGTCGGAGACGCTCGATGCGAGCAGAGCCGTGGTCGCGGCCCTGATTGATGTCAAAGGCGTCTTGAATTCATGCGCGAGGCCGTCAAGCAACGTCGACTTGAATTCTTCGCTCTGCCGCGCCGCTTGCGCGCGCACGGCAATCTCCCGGCTGCGGGCGTTCTCGAGGCTGATGGCCATCAGGTTCAGCAAGGCGTGAAGCGCCGTGTCCGAGAGCTCTCCGCCCTGAATGGCGAGGCTTCCGATGCACTGTCCTCCGAGACTCATCGGTGCAAACAATGTTCCTGTCTGCTCATCTTTCGATTGAGATCCGATCACGGCAGTTTCCTTGAGCCTGGCGACGGCATCGAACGATATTTCGGTGCGCCCGCCATAATAGAACGCCTCGCTGTTTCGATCATAGATGCCAACAGCAGGTATTTCACAGATTCTCGCCAGTTCCTCCGCGAGGCGGGCGCCGACCGGTTGGTTGCCATCCATCAACATAATGGCACGGCTCAAGGCATACAGACGCTCCATCTCGACTTGCCGGCTCCTGGCCTCGACGGTGCGGCGCCTTGCCCGGTCCGAAAGCTGGCTGGCAATAAGGGAGCTGATAAGAAATGTGAAGAGAGCGACCCAGTTCTCGGGATCCGCGATCGTTAAAGTTCGGACTGGGGGCAGAAAGAAATAGCTGAAACAAATGGTGGCCGCCAGTGATGTGATGATGGATTCCAGAAGCCCGCAGGAAGCAGCAACCACCAGGATGGTGATCAGGTAACCGAATCCCACGGTCAATGCATTCACACCCGGGATTGCCTGAAAGATCAGCGTAACCAGAACCACGGCCGCAAGCGCGGCCGCAAAGGCTAAATGGCGAGTAATTCTGCTGCCCACTGGCTCTAAGCATAGGGATCGACTGGCGCATCTTCAAGCTTGACGCCTTCTTAGCAACTCCTTAGCAACTTCTTTACGTCTCGGACGCTAGCCTGTTAACTTGATATGCAATACAAGCAAGCTCGCGAATCTCAAGTAGCGATTGGCCATCTCCCTGAGCCGGCTGCAGTTCCGGTCGAGATCCAAATCGTCATTCCCCACAGGTCACCCAGGCTGACCAAGGCCGCTCTGAAATATGCGTCGACATTTGCCGATGGCCTGAATGTCCGCTTGCGGCTGATCGATGTTCACGTCGTGCCGTACGGAGTTCCCCTGGATGAGCCCACCGTCGATCCGAAATATCTTGCCCGCAGGCTCAGAAGCCTGGCGCAGGAGAGCACGATTCCGGTTTCGGCCGAGCTCGTATACGCCAGGGACTGGGAGCAAGGATTTCGACGCGCCCTTGGCCCAGTATCCGTTGTGCTGATCGCCATCAAGCGATCCTGGTGGCGATCCAGCGAGAAGAGGCTGGCCGCCAGGCTGAGAAAACTTGGTCATCAGGTCATCTGGGTCGAGTGCTGATCAAAGGAGACATGCTGTGAGTATGCAAGGACGGTCAGCGACCAAAGTCGTGGTCGCCAGCACCGTCATGCTTTCTTTCATTTCCTTCTGGCGAGCGGCTGCGATTGTTCTGAATGATCTCGGCTCTTCTGCATACTACGTGCCAGGTATTGCCGAACAGGCCGTCGGCAAAGCGGCGCCCTGGTTCATTCTTGCCATCATGCTCTTTTCGTATGCAGTCCGCGCCGTCTACATCGAGAGCTGT
The DNA here is from genome assembly GCA_003223895.1 of Acidobacteriota bacterium. Lineage (GTDB taxonomy): Bacteria > Acidobacteriota > Terriglobia > 20CM-2-55-15 > 20CM-2-55-15 > 20CM-2-55-15. The sequence goes on along the minus strand of QHXD01000139.1, from coordinate 588 downwards.
AGCATGTTTGTCCGGGGCGGCGTTTACCGCGTGGTCCACGAAGCGATGGGCGGAACGCTCGCGAAATTCTCGGTCTCGGCTCTGATGTTCGACTACGTCCTGACCGGCCCAATCAGCGGTGTCAGTGCGGGACTTTACTTTGCAGGTTTGATCAATGAATTCGGCGAGTACGTACACCGGCCTGAACTGCAGGTTTCAGCCAACTACTTTGCCGCCGGCTTTGCGATTCTCATAACCGCATACTTCTGGCGAAAGAACATCATCGGCATTCCGGAGTCGAGCGAAAAGGCCCTGCGCATCATGCAGATTACGACGTCCATGGTCGTGATCCTGATCGTCTGGTGCATTCTGACCATCGCCAGGATGGGTCACAACCCCGTTCCCTGGCCGACTCCTGGTAACCTGCATCTCAGCGATGACGCGTTGGGATGGTTGAAGGCCACAGTTGCGCCATCCATCACGGCGATCGCAATTTTGATCGGGCTTGGCCATTCGCTGCTTGCGATGAGCGGCGAAGAGAGCATGGCTCAGGTGTATCGGGAAATGGCTGCGCCGAAGTTGAAGAATCTCGAACGTGCGGGATTCATC
>QHXD01000537.1 GCA_003223895.1 Acidobacteriota bacterium | reverse complement strand
ATGCCCGCCACATCGACGCAAGATACGAATTGATGCTTTTCTACCTCAACGCGCCTGCAGCGATGGGTGGGAAGCCGAAAGCCCGGGCGCTCGCGCAGGAGATTATGAACGTCAATGCGTGGGAGGGATATATGGCTCAGGCCCGGCTGGCGCGGGAAGAAAGTGACTGGCCCAACGTCGAAGCTTTTTATCTCAAGGCGGTGGCCGTTGCTCCCGGAGAGTACGATTCGCAGGCAGCACTGGCCGAATTTTACGTGTCGGACCACCAGAAGAAGTTTGAGCTGGCAGAGAAGCACGCGCGGCTCGCATTGTCCGCGGACCACGGGCAAACTCGCGCGTACGCCGTCCTGGCCGCTGTATTGGCATCGCAGCATCGGCTGCCCGAACTCGATGAGGTCCTGGGCCAGGCCGAGAAGAATAATCCGGACGATTTTGTACCCTACTACGCAGCCGCCCGCGCCTTGCTCTCGACCGACGGCGATCCGCGGCGCGCCGAACGTCACCTGCGCAAATACCTCACGCAGGAACCGGAGGGCAATGCCCCCGGCCACCCGAAGGCGCACTGGCAACTTGCGCTGGCCCTCGAGCAGGAGGGCCAGAAGCCCGACGCGATCGCAGAGTTGCGCACCGCGTTGCGGCTCCAGCCCGATCTTGAAGAGGCCTCGCGCGATCTCCGGAGGCTGACCAGTGGGCGCCCTTAGGGAAACCGAACGCGGGCTGAAGCCCGCGACTACATTGGGTCCCTCGTGTTCAATAGGTTGGGGCCCCTCGTGTTCAAAATGTAGTCGCGGGCTTCAGCCCGCGTTCGGCAGGGTAGTGCCCTACTGAAAAATATCGAAGAATTAGTGCTTCGCCTGGGCGTTAAGTATTAAGCTATTTTCGTGAACACTTCAGGCTTGCGGCAGTTTCGATCGTCAAAGATGATCGCCCTGGTCGTAGCCTTCGCCGTTTTCCAGCTATATCCGCTCGACATCTGTTACGGCTACGGTTACCGGCCCGATGTAGATGACATCGTTCAGGCCATCCTGATCATGGTGCCGTCGCATTCGCCGGATTCTGAAGCCTGGATGGCGACTTTACCTCATGGGCTCCCGCCGGACATTCCGGACGTCGAGAAGGTTTTGCTGAAGTGCGCGCATATCTGGATCGTCGAATCGGAAGAAGCATATCTCGGTGAACCGCAACGCCACGAAGCCCCGGTCCAGCAGCACTTCCTGCAACCCTGGTCCCGTCCGCCTCCACACGTTTAGCGCATCGTACTTTCAATTCTCTTAAAACCAAGAAGCTGTCCCTGGTGCAACAAGAGGACAGCGCCCGATATTGAACCACGTGTATGAGGGGACAACGATCATGTCATCTATTGAAATTGAAGAACGTGTTATTGCGGCGATCAAAAAAAACGGGCGGCTCGATTCTGTTCCGGTTGGTCTGGATACCACCTTCGACGAACTGAAATTAGAGTCTCTGGCGATTATCTGCACTGTGTTTGATCTGGAAGATACCTTCAATATCACCATTCCGGATGACGCTGCCAGGAACATGCGATGCGTCCGCGACGTGGTGGATGGCGTCGCCTTTCTGATCGCATCGACGCCCGGGCTTTCGGTTGAAGGGCGGAACTAATGCGCCGCGTTGTTATAACCGGTTGCGGTATTGTGTCTCCGCTCGGGTCGGACCTGAATTCAGTCTGGGAACATGTGTCCGAGGCTCGCTCGGCCGTTGGTTTGCTGAGCCGATTGAAGATCGGGAACGGAAACGGTCACGTTGCCGCTGAAGTCAAAGACTTCGAGCCCGAAAAGCATTTCTCCGCAGCAGAGCTGTCGCTGATGGACCGATTTGCCCAATTCGCCGTCGTAGCCGCCCGCTGCGCGCGGCTGGATTCGGGAATCGAGTGGACCGATGAGCTCGCGACGGGCGTCGGTGTCTCGATGGGTTCCGGCTACGGAGGTGCGGAGAGCTATGACGCCAGCTACCGCTCGTTGTACGAAGACAAGGCCCCACGTATTCACCCTTTGACGATCCCACGCCTGATGCACAATGCTGCGGCCAGCCACATCTCCATGCTGCTCGGCGCCAAAGGTCCTTCGCTTTCCGTATCTACGGCCTGCGCGTCGGCAACGGACGCGATCGGGTCCGCGTACCGGACCATTCAGCACGGGTCTGCCGATGTGATGCTGGCCGGCGGATCGGATGCCCCGTTGACGCTCGGAGTGTTCAAGTGCTGGGAAGCCTTGCGTGTGCTCGCGAGCAATGGGAAGTGTCCGGCTGAAGCGTGCCGGCCATTCAGCGTTGATCGCGACGGCCTGGTGATCGGCGAAGGCGCCGCGGTATTCGTCCTCGAAGAATACGAGCACGCACGGCGCCGCAATGCCCGGATCTACGCCGAAGTTGCCGGGTACGGCTCCAGTTCCGATGCCGGGCACATCACGCAGCCAAGCGTCGATGGCCCCGCGCGCGCCATGAGGCTTGCGTTAAAGGAAGCCCGTGTTGTGCCAGACGAAGTCGACTACATCAACGCTCACGGAACCGGCACGAAGCTGAACGATTGCGCCGAAACGAGAGCAGTACATGCAGTGTTTGGACCGAGCGCGAAGGCCGTATCTATCAGCTCCACGAAATCGCTCCATGGTCATATGATGGGCGCATCCGGCGCCGTTGAATTGATGATCACCGTATTGGCCATGCAGAAGTGCGTTGTGCCGCCTACTGCAAATTTTCATGGGCCTGATCCGGAATGCGATCTCGATTACACACCTAACCAGGCGCGGCCACGGCACATCCGGGTTGCGATTTCCAATTCGTTTGCGTTCGGCGGCTTGAATGCCGTGATCGCTGTGAAGTGCCTGTAATGCGGCTAGGTGAAGCACTCATTATCTGGAGGAAGCTGAGGTTTTGGCCGATCGGATCGGCATTCTGAGCCACGGAAAGCTGGTTGCCCTCGGCACGCTGTCTGAGCTTCGCAGGAAGGCGCGGGGCAGCGGCCTCCTGGATGGATCTGAGGAAGGTCTGATGGAAGTTTACTTTCGATTCGTGGAGGAGAAGGTTTGAAGTTCATACGGGATGTCATGCTGGTGTTCTGGCTCTACGTGCAGGAATCCCGCAGCTGCATCGGTTATTTTCTGTTGAGCGCGGTGTTGCTTCCCGGAGGATTGCTCTTGTTCACAACGGGCGTATCCGAGGGCAGGCCTTCATTGCGGCTCCTGGCCGGTTCAATGCTGTTTGCCCTGTCGATGTTGTCGATTATGGGGCTCGGGTCCACGTTGCTCGAAGACCGCTTCCGCGGCCGGCTCAAGCTGATCATGACATGCCCGATTGCAGCATCGGCTTATCTGGCCGGCGTGTTCTTGTTTGCGTCCTGCCAGAGTTTGATCAGCGCATTCCTG
>QHXD01000536.1 GCA_003223895.1 Acidobacteriota bacterium | reverse complement strand
GGCGATGGAGGTGACGAGGAATGAGAATGGATCGATCGCCGTTCGCATCCCTGCAATCCTATAGCGAGCACGAGCAATCGGAGCAATAACATCAATGCGATTGAGTTTTTGAACATAACGGGATACTCTCAATCACCGCGCCAGTCCGGCGCTTTGCGCTGCAGCTCCACTGAAGTGTAGTGATCTCGGTATCGCTTCAGTACTCCTGCCCATCGTTGGGACGATTTTCCGCTGCGCGGCCGGCTCCGTGCTTCACGAAATCCTCAACTCTTCGTTGAGCATCTGGCCGGATCATCTCTTCGAGACTTTTCATGGCCCAGCGAATAAGGCCGCACGCATTCGAACCGCAACGCGCAGGCGCCGGAAATCGAGCAAAAAAGTGTGTTCAAGTGGGGGGTAGTCGGAAAGCAACTGAATGCAGCAGCGCCGCTTATGGGCACGCCGAAAGCTCGCGGACAGGCCGTGGGCAGGTCGTGGACAGGCCGTCAGAAAGTCACAGAGCGGCCGTGACGGATCGCGTTATTCCTGAGGCAGCCTCAGTCACATTCATTTCCTTGAAGGATCTCGTGAATTCGTCAGCCAAGCCGACGAAGAGCGCAACGGTCGTTCCGGAAAAACACTCCAGGATGAATGATCCCAGGTCCGGTTCCGGGACGATGTACAAGAAGCGGTAAATTTGATTTTCCTGCTCGAGCAGATTGCGGATCTGCAAATAGTCCCTCGATTTTTTCGGTGTGCGTTCGTATTCCAGCGCAAACCTGACCGACCTATCCGCGAAGCGGACGGTTACAATCGCATCGTAGTCCTTGACATACCCGAAAGGCGTCAACTCATTCTTCGCCCGGATGGCGAGTTCCGATTGCCAATCTTCCAAAACTCGTTGTCCCGCGAGAGCGAGGTGCAACTCGTTCAGGCCGATCGCATGCCGGAGATCGTTAGCGGAGGATGCCTCTTTCCGTTTTCCATTATCCAATACGGCGCAATGTTCGGCGAGTAACAACGCTGCGACGGGTGTAATGGAGTAAACAGGACTCGGCGTAGTGGGCCGCGCACACTCCCGGTTCAACAGTCCACCTTGTACAAGGCGACGCACCCGCCAGTTGAAGCGTTTGCGGTCGCGTTCGTGGTCATCCAGAAGCATGAAGTCGCGTAATTGATCATGCGTGATGAATCGCGAGCGCAACACTTGAAGAAGTAGCGGAATATCCTTCCTCGGATTCAGTGTGATCGAACCCTTCTGAAATCCCATTTATGCATCCCTCAATAAAGACGCGCGCCACGGACGGTCCGCGGATGGCTCCGCGATGAACCGTCCGAGGGCGCCACGGATCCAGCCATAAACCGGCACGAGAAGCATCGCCTCTTGTTGCTCGCGGAATTGACTTAAAGAAAGGAGGACAACCGCCTCGGACTTCCAGCCGGCGCGATCTACCTCCAATATCCCCGTGTCTTCGGAGATCACTCGAAACAGGTAATAGTCCGGCTGCAGCGGCCGGCTTAAGAGATGATGCAACAGCAGGCACGGACTGCCCCCATCCCGAAATCCCGCGGATTTGAACACGCGGCCGATATTCGCCTCGATGTGCTTCGGATTGAAGCCTCCGATGCCGTTGAAACGAACCTGGCCAAAGAGTCGGGAACGATGCCGCAACCTTCCGTCCAGCATGATGCCGGTCGTGTTGTAGAAAGCTATCCTTTCTGTCACCGCTGCGTTCCGGGTCGACCACACACTGCCGAACCCTTCAAGCCCGATGATCATGGACAGACGTTCCTTTCCTTTGTTGGTTCTTTCTCTGCGCCTCTCGGAGTTGCTTCTCAAGTGAACGGACGTGGGCAAGCAAGTGACCGGGAGCGGACTCCCCTTCCTTTTGGACCGGCGGCGCCTGTTCCGCTTTTTCCTGCTGGGTCATTCCCGCAATGAGCTTCTGTTTCTCCGCCAGGTCGTTGCGGAGCTTTCTATTCTCGTCTCGCGTATCCGCCAGCTCTTTTCGAACCCGTTGCAGTTCGGCTTCGTGATCTCGCCCCGCTTCGATCAACCGATTGCAGCTTTCAATATGGTCGTTGTATCGGCGGATGGCCTCCTCCGCTACCTGCCGTGAGTATTCGTCGTGGCGGAGAATGTCGGCGATGGACAACGCCGCAAGTTCCAGAGCACGCTTCCGGCTCACGCGCTGGACACACACCAACGTGAGCAGTACGACAACGGCCGCCGTTGCGGCGAAGCTGTACTCGAAATAAGGATTGCCCATTTGATGGAGTATCGCCCGCTTGCGTTCCTCCCATATCGATCCGTAATTAATGTCATTGGGGTTGAGCGAGTGAAGCGCCTCCTCGTACCACATACCATCTTTCCGGGATTGCTGCCTTGCCTGGCGGCTGTATACCGGAACTGTTGTCACGAAGAATGCAACGAGAAGGAACATGCAGCGTTTCATGGATTGGCTCCAAACTTGAGCCGGCGCGCATGACGAACCTCTGCCGCCATCTCGGGATTTTTGAAACGGAGGTTGGCTCCATGCGACTTCGCCAACGAATGACGGAGACGTGGATACAACTGTGGCTCGAAACACGGCACGCAGATCTCTTCCGGTGCGCGAACCCGCAAACGGGAGTGCAGGACGCCCCGGGCATCGTCCGTCATGAGAATCTGCATCTGCCCCTTCGGTAATGTCTTCACGTCGAGATCCTTCGCCCGGTATTCCTTGTCCTCGCGTTCCATGGCCGCGCCAGTCTTTTCGTACCATTCGTGAACGAATATCCGATGCTGCGCCAGGCTGTAACTCCGCCGGGAGACGGTCTCTTGAGCAGATGCGCGGATGAAATAGCGGGCGGTCTCTTCATCGCGCGTGCGCAGAATGATCGTCGTATTGGGAGCGGACGTGACGTCTTCCTTGAAGCCGCGGCCGACCTGCATGAGTTGAGGCAAACTTTGCATCGAAAACAGGAATGCGCTTTTCGTTCCGCGCGCCGTCTGCAGGATTTGAGCGAAGTTGCGGTAGCCGAACGGCGCAAATTCGTCGAGGACGATACTGAACAGTGGCCTATCCAACTTCCGCCGCTGCTCGTCGCTTTCGTAGCGCTTGCCGACAACGAGTTGCAGATTCTGAAGAAGCATCTTGCCGAGTGCCCGCACCGGCTCGGTATTTTTGTTCACATTGAGCGTGACAAAGAGAATCAATTCCTGTTCGATGACATCGTCGATTGAAAGCAGATGCTCATACGGACCGGTGATGACCGAAAGCTCATCGTCAAGGAATGTCGTGCACTCATTGAGGAGGCCCTGGATCTTGGGCACGCGGTCCCGGTCCTCCAGCGACTGCAGGAGATTTTTGACCGACATTTCAAAGTTGAGCCGCCGCTGCGTGCTGATCCCGGGCTCATGCGCGATCCGATGCCGCGCCTTCTCCGCCTGTTCACGCAACACCTTTTCATCGAGAGCCATCACAATCACGTCATAAAAGTTGTAGCGAAGACCCGTGTAGGTCAGCACCCGGACAATATCGGCGAGATAATTCAGCTGATGTTTCG
>QHXD01000576.1:8795-11108 GCA_003223895.1 Acidobacteriota bacterium | reverse complement strand
ACTCTGCCGCAAGTAACCGGGGGCGCTGTACCGTTTATCAACCTGCCAAAGTAGCATTGAACATTGGTCTCAGGCGCAACTTCGTCAGAACGCAAGGCGCAACTCCAGTTGAATCACGCGGGCAGAAGCTGTACCGATAGCGCGCCCAAATTGTATGCCACTCAAATTGGTATCAATACTTGTGTACTGCGTGTGATTGAACGCGTTGAGCATGTCCGCCTTCAATTCGAGTCTCTTGCGCTCACTCAACGGGAAAGTCTTTCCAAGCGAAATGTCGACATTGGTGATTCCCGGCGCCCGCAGCGGGGCGGCCCCGGCAAAGCCTCGTCGAATCGTTCGATTGGATGCACGGCCGACGTCCACCAATTGGAACGCGGCAGGGTTCAAATACTGCACGTTTCCAAAGCTGCAGCAGGTTGTGTTCACTGCGCTCTTGATGTCCAAAATGTCGGGCCGGCCACCTGTCTGCGTGACGATCAGGGGCAGTCCCGATTGGGTTTTCCAGATGCCTGAGATCTGCCAACCTCCCAGTACATGCCGTGTCGCAGTGAAGTTGGGAAACGGTGTCGGCGCTTCGTAGACCCAGTCAACGATGACGCTATGGGTGATATCACCCGTTGAAGGACTTCGCTCGATCCTCACATTCTGGAAGTCTTCAATACTGCCGCGCGTGTCGCCGATGAATCCCGGAGAGATATCGCCACCCGTGTAGGACATGGCTTTGCCCCAAGTGTAGTGCAGGTTGAACAACAGTCCGTGAGTCATCCGCTGCTTCAGCGATGTCTGCCAGGAATTGTAGTTCGTCTGTTGGGAATTGTCCGTGTAATTGCCCTGGATGTCGTTGGGGTTGGGGCGAATCCCGGTAATACGGTCTATCTGGTTGTACGTCCTGACGAGGTTGAACTTGACGCCGCGCGTGCCGACGAATGCCGTTTCCAGAACCGTGGTCGAAGTCAACGCGCGCTGAAAGCCGAGCGTATAGTTCATCGCGTACGGAGGCCTCATATTCGGATTCCACCGGCTGCCCGCTTGCGGACGGTCTCCACTTTCGCTTTGGGCGAGGTTGGACAGGTCTTCGATGTACACCGGAAATTTCAATCCGCGAGCGGCAGCTTCCGCTCTCGTGTACGTGGTCACGAGGCAGCTTGGGACTTGTCTGCACGTATTCTTCATACGTCGATGGATCGAATCCTGTGAAATTAACACCGAAGCCGCCCCGCATCACGAAGTCGCCCTGGCTATTCATCGTGTAAGCAAAGCCGAGCCGCGGTGCGATGCTCAAGTTGTCACTGTTGAACGGATTCTTAGGATCCCGAAGAGGACCCCAGACAAAATTCTGCGGATCGATCAGTCCATCCAGGTTCACGAGAGAGGCGGGCGTGCCCGGTGGCCAGTTCAACGGCTTGGCGACGAAACCGCCCCAACGCTCCTGGGCTTTCTCCGGATGCGATTCCGGCAGCGGTTCTCCGTCCCAGGGCCTGGCGACGAAATGGCCATAACGGTCATAGCGGACCCCCAGGTTCAAGACCAGCTTCCTGCTGACGCGCCAGTCGTCCTGCGCGAACAACCCGAAGTTCTTCATGCGCCATTTGAACGGAGGCTTATTGGCCTGGAAGGCGATCGTGGCCGGTTCATTCAGCATCACGTCCTGAAGGGTCTGGTAGGTGACTTGAGCCGCAGTGGTGTCCGGCTCTCCTCCTCCAGGAAGACTGATGATGCCTCCAAACTTCAAGGAGTGCGCTCCGCGAAACAGCGCGAGCTGCTGTTCAAACGAGTAGGCGGGAATGAGGCCCCACGTTTTATTTTCACGATTAAGACCTGTCATCCCCGGATAAGAGATTGCAGGAATCATGCGGGACGCCGGGAGGGTTTCGGCCTTGTTGGGATCCCTCATGAACCAGTACTTCTCGATTCTTTCCGCGTAGTTTCTGTTTCGTCCGAAACGAGTCGACGAGGTCCACGTCGGCCGTCCGATCACGTAGTTCGCGCTTATACGGCGCGAACTGCTGGTCGTGAATTGTGGATTCAAGGGCTGCAACGGTGCCTGGACCTGGAAAGGATGCCCGCCCGAGAACGTCACGGACAAATTTCCGCCGGCGACCGAGTAGTCGATTTTGGAGTCGACATGATCGTCGTCATTCTGCTTGATTCCGGGACCAATCCATCGGCCCAGGAGATCCGTGGGAGCGTAGGGCTGGTTGGGCAAAGGATAGTGATCCAGGAGAAGCCTCGTCTCAGGGAACGGTAACGACCTGAGCAGGATGTCGCGAAAGAGCGGCGTGGGAACGACGGGAGTTGGAGCGACCGAAGTGC
>QHXD01000576.1:6468-8748 GCA_003223895.1 Acidobacteriota bacterium | reverse complement strand
GTTCCACACAGAATTGGGCTCGCGAGCGAGGATCGGGAGCCGTGCCGAGAGGGCGGAACCTTCGTAGCGATGGAACAGGCTCCCGTGCCATTCGTTCGTTCCCGATTTTGTGATCAGGCTCAAATTTCCCGCCATGGCCGAACCGTATTCCGCCGGCAACACACCTTTCACGACCTGCACTTCGGCCACGGACTCCGAGCTCATGACGTCGATCTTGTTATAACCTCCAAACCCGCCGATCGTCGGCGAGCTCGCGTTGCCGTTGGCGTCCGCTCCGTCCGCCGTGACCGTCATGGCGCTGCCGCCGAGCCCATTCAATCGGAAACGATTGCCGGCCTGGCCATTGGCCGTCGGTTGCCCCCTGGTGAGCCCGGACCCGATTTCGAGAATGTTCGTGATATTGCGGTTGACCATCGGCAAGCTTCGGACCTCGAGAGTCTCCAGGCTTAGCCGCTGTTCCGGAGAGAGCGTATTCACCAGGGGCGCCTCACCGGTAACCGTCACACTGTCCGTCGGTGAGCCGACTTCCATGACATAAGTACGTCTTACGTTTTGTGCGGCACCCAGCGGAATGCCGCGGCTCTCGTAAATCTTGAATCCAGGCATCACGATTTTGAGCGTGTAGGTTCCCACAGGTACGTAATCCAGCACGAATTCTCCGGTCTCGCTGGTGATGCGCTGTATCAAAGCCGAGGTTCCTGCGTTCACGAGCTGAATGTCGGCTCCGGGCAACACCGCCCCCGATGAATCCGTAACGATTCCGGCAAACGTGGCTGTAGTTCGCTGCCCAAAACTCAACTGAGCAATAACGAATACAAAAAGAAACATGAGAGATACTTTCGAGGTGTTTAAACGCATCTGACTCCTCCTTCATCGCAGAAACTGCACAATCGTGTGCATCTCGACGGCACTTCCTGATCGTCGAAGCAAGAGCTGAAAAACTCGCGGTGTCCGGAAAAATTGTTGCGGCAATATAACGTCGAGGGTTCGGAGGGTGTCAAGAAAATTGGCTTCTGTCAGATTGGCCCTGTTCGTTCCCTCACAAATTGCTCACTGTTCCCCGATTTGTCCTTGAACCGGCTCAGGCCGGTTTCGTTTATATTCGGGGGCATGCTTGCGCCAATTCTCACGCCGCAGGGACGCCTGTTTCTGGAAAACCGTGACGATGCGCTTCGGCTCGAACCGGATCTAGCCGACCGATTAAAAGACGCATTCTCGCGAGGGCCTGGTCACGGCCTCTTGCACCTGGGCGCCGTGGAAGTCCAGACCGTGATGCCTGCGGTCTTCATGTATTGGCGCGAATTCTCGTCGAGCTATCTTGTCGCGGTCCGCACGCTTCCTACCCTCGAGGGCGCCCGCGTAGTGCCGCCGATAACTCCGCCTCCGCATGCTGATCTGGCTGCGCTGGCATTTGCTGCGCCCGCCATGACAGGTGCCGAATATCTATCGGTTCCGGTGCTGGAGTCGCTCTGGACCAACCTCGATGCTGCATTTCGGCTGGAGCTGGAAGAGTCCGGGACCTCCATCGAAAATTTCCTGAAACAGAAGAATCCCGCCTGGAACCTGGTGGGACGCGTCCATTTCAATCTTGCCGAGAATCGGAAGGACGACGAATCGCCATTCGCGTTTCTCGCGACGTACACCCACCGATTGTCGTCGAAAGCGAAAGCTCAGCACGTGCCGCTCGGCCGAGCCTTGCAGGAATACGCCGGAGCTGCGAACAAGCCGCGTCTTCTCTCTCTTCTTCTGCCCGTACAGCGCGCCGCCGAAGAATGCGCGTGGCTCAAGGAGATGGTCGATACCGGCGAGATCTTTCATCCACTTCGATGGACACCGCCGGAGGCTCTTCAACTCCTGAAAGACATGCCCATACTCGAATCGGCCGGCGTGATCGTCCGTGTGCCGAGCGCCTGGCGAAGCGGCCGTCCCGCGCGGCCTCGAGTGACTGCCAAAGTCGGCGACAAACCCCCGTCGGGACTAGGCGTCGAGGCGCTTCTCGATTTCCAGATGCAGGTCACGCTCGACGGCGAGACACTGACTGAAGACGAAATCGCGCGCCTGCTCGCCGGTCCAAGCGGATTGCATTTTGTCCGAGGACGTTGGGTGCAAGTCGATCGAGATAAACTCGCCAGGCTCATCGATCAGTTTCGAATGGCGGAGAAGGCCGCAGCGGACGGCGGCCTGAGTTTCGGGTACGCGATGCGTTTACTCTCCGGAGCGGACACTCCCGGCGGCGAGACAACGGATGAGGAAACACAAGAGTGGTCCGGCATTTCGGCC
>QHXD01000576.1:2869-6414 GCA_003223895.1 Acidobacteriota bacterium | reverse complement strand
GCACGCGACGCTGCGGCCATATCAGCAGACGGGCGTACGCTGGCTCCATCTCTTGTCTTCACTCGGTCTCGGCGCCTGCCTCGCCGACGACATGGGACTGGGCAAGACCATGCAGGTTCTCGCACTGCTGCTTGCGCTCCGCAATAGCGACCGGGTTTCACGACGCACGAGCCTGCTGATCGCGCCGGCGTCACTGCTCGCCAACTGGATGTCGGAGATCCAGCGATTTGCGCCGAGTCTAAACGCTCTCATCGTTCACCCGTCTACGATGTCGCATGCCGAGCTGCGCGCGCTCGATGCGCAATTGCCGGCAAACGTGGATCTCGTCATCACCAGTTACGGTTCACTCCTGCGGATTCCGGAGCTCTTGAAAATCCCCTGGCGGTTTGTTGTTATCGACGAAGCACAAGCCATCAAGAATCCCGGCACCAAACAGACACGCCTGGTCAAGCAGCTCGACGCTCACGCTCGCATCGCGCTTACCGGTACTCCCATCGAGAACCGGCTCGGCGATCTCTGGTCGATATTCGACTTCGTCAATCCGGGTTTACTTGGATCGGGCAAAGAATTCACGGCCTTTGCCAAACGTCTCGCCGAAAGAAAGCACAATCCTTACGCGCCGCTTCGCCACCTGGTTCGTCCCTATATACTGCGCCGCCTCAAAACCGACAAAACGGTGATCAGCGACCTGCCGGACAAAACCGAGGTGAAGGCGTTTTGTCAGCTCACGCGAAAACAGGCCGTCCTGTACCAGGAGGCGGTCAAAGAGCTGGCAGAACGGCTCGAGAAGAAAGAAGAAGGAATGGAGCGGCGCGGCATGATTCTTTCGTTCCTGATGCGCTTCAAGCAGATCTGCAATCATCCCTCCCAGTGGCTCGGCGACGACGAGTGGGCGGAACGAGACAGCGGCAAGCTGGCGCGTCTGCGCGAGATCGGCGAAGTGATTGCGGCCCGGCAGGAAAAGGTTTTGGTCTTCACTCAATTTCGCGAAATTACAGCATCCCTGGCGGCGTTTCTGGAATCGGTCTTCGGGCGCGCGGGTCTCATGTTGCATGGAGAGACCGAAGTGAAAAAACGACAAACCCTCGTCAGCCAGTTCCAGGAAGACGAAACGGTTCCCTTCTTCGTGCTATCGCTCAAGGCCGGGGGCACCGGCCTCAACCTCACTGCGGCATCACACGTGATTCATTTCGATCGATGGTGGAATCCGGCGGTCGAGAATCAGGCGACCGATCGGGCATTCCGTATCGGTCAAACCAGGAATGTCCTGGTGCACAAGTTCGTGTGTCGCGGTACCTTGGAAGAGAAGATCGACGCGCTTATCGAAACGAAGCTGCAGATGTCGAAAGACATGCTCGAAGGTGCAATGGATCTTCAGCTGACGGAAATGAACAACGACGAATTGCTTAAACTGGTCGCGCTGGATATTCACGCCGCGTCGCTGGAGTAACGAATGCCCAGGTACCCGAGGGTCGAAGACGATGATTACGATTGGCCGCAGTACGTGTCGGTTGGCGAACGCCGCCGCAAGGCGGAGCGTGAAGCAGCCAGGCTGGGCGAAGCCTCGCCGGTCGTGCTCAAAGGTTCACGCATCGCAAACACATTCTGGGGCAAGGCCTGGTGCGAGAACCTCGAACGTTACAGCGACTATGCGAATCGGCTTCCCCGTGGCCGCACCTATGTGCGCAGCGGCTGCGTCGTCGATTTGAAAATTAGATCGGGAACCGTGAAGGCGCTTGTCAGTGGTTCCCGTGTCTACGACGTCGAAGTGAAAGTATCGCCGATCCCGAATTTGCGCTGGAAAGCCGTCTGCCAGGACTGCGCCGGCGCGATCGATTCCCTGGTGGAACTGCTCGAAGGGCGATTCTCAAAGCCGACGATGGAACGACTCTGCCAGGAAAAAACCGGGATGTTCCCGCTGCCCACCGAAATGAAATTCAGCTGTTCCTGTCCCGACTCCGCGCGCATGTGCAAACACATCGCCGCAGTGCTGTATGGAATCGGAGCGCGTCTCGATGAAAAGCCACAACTTTTGTTCACCCTGCGAAATGTCGATCAGCAGGATCTCATCACCAAAGCCGGCAGCCGCTTGACGAAACCGAAAACCGCCAGACTTCTCGAAACGGATAGCCTCTCCGAGCTCTTCGGCATCGACATCGCCGAACCCAAACGCAGGAGGAAGCCTCGGCCCGCCACCAGGAAAGGATCGTGAAAGCTACCGGACGGGAGCTACAGTGGAAAAATGGTCCGAATACGTGAGCGAACTTCTGACTCAGGACACCAGCGCGAAACGAGACTGAATATCAGAACTACAGCGAAAATATTTACATGCATTGATTGGTCCCAGTGGCTTCCTTAATTCCTGGGCGTCCTGATAATTTCGGAAGCTTCCAGTTTGGAACCGCCTTTCGCGCTGAAGACTTGAATTCGATCGCCGATTTTGAGATCGCTGAGCTCGATCGAGTTGTCGCCTTCCTTGAAGACCGTCTTGGAAGAGATGACGACCTTGTACTCGGTCGGCACCGGGGCCGAGGGTCCGCGTGCGCCGCCGACGGCTGAGCCACCGCCGCTGTTTCCGCCGCCTCCTCCGCGCCGGCCGCCGCCTCCACCCCCTACGCGTACACCACCGCCGCCACGCCGGCCGCCGCCTCGCGCAGTGCCGCGCTCACCTGTGGTCGTTTGCGGGATATCGAACGAAGTTGCATCTTTGATCGTAATCGACTTGCCTTTTGGGTCGATCTTGCTCACATCTCCGATGGTCACGACCCGCGGTTCCGATGTGCCATTGCTCTGCGCAAAACCGATCGATATGAAAACGATCCCGACAAGCAACGCGGAAGTCGAAAGATAAATCCATCGCTTCATGCACGATCTCCTTTCCAAAAACGATATGGACGACGCCCGGCAGAAATTTCCCACTTTGACACAAACGGGATAAAGATTATGTAAGCGACCACCCGTCTGCGCGCAAATGAGCAGATCTTCTTCATGATGGCCGCCGTGCGACTGCGGTTCAAGGCGGAATAGCCCTGCCGTTTCAATCCGAACAACTTTTTACAATTGGTTTCTCTGCAACGGCAAAACAACTGCCAATGCAATGTGCATGTTTGCCGCGCGCAAATGAATTTATAAAGAAGGGTTTTATGAATATGTCCGTCTCTGGTACCGCTTCAAGCAACTCCTTACAGACCATCCCAGGCAATACCTGGCAACAGCGTCGTCAGAATATCGAGGCTCTGTCCGACGCCCTGCAGTCGGGCGATCTGAGCGCCGCCCAGCAGGCCTTCTCGTCGCTCTCCTCCAGCCTTCCCGCGGGCATTGCAAACGATCCCGACCAACAACGCGGAAGTCGAAACATAAATCCATCGCTTCATGCACGATCTCCTTTCCGAAAACGATATGGACGACGCCCGGCAGAAATTTCCCACTTTGACACAAACGGGATAAAGATTATGTAAGCAACCACCCGTGTGCGCGCAAATGAGCAGATCTTCTTCATGATGGCCGCCGTGCGACTGCGGTTCAAGGCGGAATAGCCCTGCCGT
>QHXD01000576.1:0-2845 GCA_003223895.1 Acidobacteriota bacterium | reverse complement strand
AACAATGACGATCAGGACTCATACCGGTGCCGTTGAAAAACAATGGGCGGTCTTATATTGCGCGACTGTCGGACTGGCCGCCGGTTTTGTCGGGAGTCTGGTCAAGCTCGTCTCGAACATGATCGGAGCATCCATCATGGCTCTCGATCCTCTGAAGCTGTTGCGTGTTTACGCCACCATCAAGGAGGGATCTGCCGCTCTGGTTCCCAATAACGGAATATCTCTGTTGGATACATTCTTTATGCACCTGGTGGTCGGTTCCATATTCGGAGCTGTCTTCATGATAATCATGTCGAAGCGAAGCTCGTTTCCAGAGTTGACGGCCTTTCTCCTGGCAGGTGTGGCTTACGGACTCGCCATCTGGATTGTTACTTTCTATTTGCTCCTGAGCTGGATCCAGCCCCTGGTAAACGGCAGTGCCTACATTCTCAATGAGACTCCCTGGTGGGTCGCAGCCGGATCGCACGCTCTGTACGGTTTCACGGTCGCCCTTGTGTCATTTCCTTTCCGAAACGACGTCGACCGTATTTGAAAGGATTTTAGGCCGCGTAATTCGCATAATCCGCGGCTAAACCTTTTCTACCGCTCCGAATTCATCTCCAGAAAATCGCGGGTAAGGCTGGTCTCAATCTCGAAGAGACGGAGGTCACCGTATTCCCGGGGATACGGAACGTCCACGGTGACGCGCTTGAAAATCGTGGCGGGCTTCTGGCTGACGATCAGGATTTGCTCGGAAAGGAAGACCGCCTCGCTGATGCTGTGTGTCACAAACACGATGGTCTTTCCGGTCTCCCGCCAGATACGGATCAGTTCCTGCCTCAGTTTGCGCGCCGTGAATTCGTCGAGCCCGCTGAAAGGCTCATCCATCAGAAGAATATCAGGATCGATAACCAGGGCTCGAGCGATCGCCACTCGTTGTTGCATTCCTCCGGACAATTGAAGCGGATAATAGTTCTCGAATCCGCTGAGACCCACAAGATCGAGGTACTTCACAGCAAGCTCCCGCCGCCCTCGTTTGTCAGAATTGTCCCGTTCCAGAGGCAGGGCCACGTTATCCGTGACGGTTCGCCAGTTCAGGAGCCGAGGCTGCTGAAAGACAAACCCTATTTTGTTTCCGTTGACCAATATGTCTCCTGAAGTATGGCGATCCAGTTTGGCAATGAGATTGAGGATCGTGGATTTTCCGCAACCCGACGGCCCGAGCAGGGAGCTGAACATCCCCTCCGCAATCTCGAACGTAATGTTCTCCAGGACGCGCAGGCGTTCGCCGTTCGGCTGGAGATACTCCTTGCGGACTTCCTTCAGGGCGATCATGCGCTCAGAGGTATAGGAACGTCATTGCGCCACTTTGTCAGCCGCTTCTCGACAGGTTTGAAGAGTAAATACTCGATGGCGAACATCACCAGAAGAAACAAAAGGGTCCACGCGAAGACCTGCGACATGGAAAACAGGCCGAACCAGTAGTTCAGCATGAATCCGACGCCGCTGGACATGCCGATGAGTTCCACTGTCGTGCAGATCTTCCAGCAGATGCCGAGTGCGTACCGCATCGCGGCGAGAATATGAGGCAGGAGCTGGGGGAAAATGATTTTCCGAATGATTGCACCTTTGCTCAGCTTAAAGGCATTGCCCATGCTGACAAGCTGCGTGTCCATTCCTTTGATTCCTTGCCAGATGCTGATGCCGACCGCCGGAAATGCCGACGCGCCGATCGCCACAATCGCAGCGAAATCATTCAGCCCGAACCAGAGCAGGCAGATGATGCTGTAGACGATTGCCGGCAGAGTCAGCCCGACCATGACCCAGGATTCCAGAAAAACTTCCGCCCGCCGCGACAGCCCCATTGCGGTACCAAAGGCGATGCCGAGGGCCATCGTCAGGACCAATCCGAAGCCCACGCGAAAAAGCGTCTTATATAGATGATAGAAGGCCTGGCCGGATCGCACGTTTTCCCACATCGCCTGAAGCACAGCAAAGGGACCTGGAACAATGGTTGGAGAAAAAACGAAGGACAGGATCAGCCACGCGAGCACTAAGGAGACAATCGACAAAATCCTATGGATTGTATTCATTACGGATCAGATCTTGAGGGACCACCTTAAGGACGCTCTCTCCTATAATATCGTGCACCAGCTTCAAGTAGTCGTTTTGCAGGGAGATCTGATCGGCATCCCATTTTTCAACGAGGTTCGGGCCCATTTTCTCTCTCAGCAGGGCGCGCTCCTCGGGGTTATCCATCTTGATGCTCTGGGCGTATTCGTCCCAGACTTCGGGGTGTGCCCGAATGTACTCCAGCGTAGCCTTGTATGCCTTCATATAGTCTCGAACGATATCCCCATGCGTCTTCGCGAACTCTTCGTTCGTAGCCACCGTCACATGAGCGGGAGCCCGGCCTCCCTGGTGCGCCTTGTACTCGGCGCTCAAATCAAGGAGAACCCGGTACCGCTGTTGGGCGAACATCTGGATAGATTCGGTGGTTCCGAGCAAAGCCGCATCAATATCTCCTCTTCCCAGCAGCTCGACCAGCGCCGGCCCGGGCGCCGACACGATGTTTACGTCTTTGAAGAGGTCGATGCCGTACCAATTGCGGGCGATCACTGCGAGGAAAGCGAACGTCGTCGATCCGGGCCCGCCGAATGCGCCCAGCTTTTTGCCTTTCAAATCACGAAGGGACTGGATGGATGAGTTTTTCGCGACAAAGACCATATTGACGGGAGAGAACACGCCTCCGATCACGATAATGTCTTTACCCTCGGATCTTGCCGTCGCCATCGTGGTGAAACCGCCGAAACCGATATCCACTTTTCTTTCCGCGAGCATCAGGTGCAGGTTCGCAGGGCTCAGC
>QHXD01000575.1 GCA_003223895.1 Acidobacteriota bacterium | reverse complement strand
GTGACGCGCGTCGCCGTGTAGCTTAGGCCGCACGCTCTCTCCCGCGCGGAGCGGGAGAGAGCATGATTTCGGGTTGTGCATCTGGTGTCTGGATTCTTCGATCCGAGCGTCCAGATCTCGAACGGCCGTTCCGAACACCAGCCGTTCCGTTCGTGCCCTTTCTTGGCATCGCCATTTCGCTGCTCCTGATGCTGAGCCTTCCGGCGACACCTGGCTCCGCCTCGTCATTTGGCTCATCATCGGCCAGTTCATCTACTTCGCCTATAGCCGCCATCACAGCCGTCTCCGTTGAGCGCGGGCTAAAGCCGCGACTACATTTGGGCCTCAACCTCTTTCCCGAATGTAGTCGCGGGCTTTAGCCCGCGTTCCGTCAGTATTTTGGCGTGACACCCAAATTCCACAACAGGAACGAGTCGATGTCCGCCGCCTGTTCAATGGTTTTTGCGGTGTTGCTCGCGCCGTGACCCGACTTGGTATCGATTCGAATCAGCACTGGATTGACCCCTCCCTGTCCGTGTTGGAGCGCCGCGGCATATTTGAAGGAATGAGCGGGAACGACACGGTCGTCATGATCCGCGGTTGTGATGAACGTGGCAGGATACTTTGTCCCTTTCTTAATGTTATGTATCGGCGAGTAAGCTCGCAGCACCTTGAACTCCGCTTCGTTGTCGCTCGAACCGTAGTCGGCAACCCAGTTCCAGCCGATCGTGAACTTGTGGAAACGCAGCATGTCCATCACACCTGCCTGCTGGATGACAACCTTGACCAGATCCGGACGCTGATTGGCGAGCGCACCGACCAGCAGACCGCCATTCGAGGCGCCCTGGACCGCGAGCCGCGCAGATGATGTGTACTTTTTGGCGATCAGATATTCGGCCGCGGCAATGAAGTCGTCGAAGACGTTCTGCTTCTTCAGCTTTGTTCCGGCTTCATGCCACTTCTCGCCGTACTCGGCGCCGCCGCGGATGTTAGCCGAGGCGTAGATGACTCCCTGCTCGAGAAGCGCCAGCCGCAGCGGACTGAATGACGGCGGAATGGTGTTGCTGAATCCGCCGTACCCATACAGCAGAGTGGGATTCTTGCCGTCGAGCTTCAGTCCCTTTTTGTGCACAAGGAACATCGGGACACGCGTGCCGTCTTTGCTCGTGTAGAAAACTTGTTTCGTCTCGTAATCGGTGGACTTGAAGTCCGGAATCTCGGGCATTCGAAACAACGTGGACCTGCGTGTAGCGATGTCGTAACGGTAAATCGAAGGCGGCACATTGAAGGACTGGAAGGTATAGAAGATGAACTTATCGTCATGCCTCCCGCCGAAGCCGGACGCAGTTCCGAGCCCCGGCAGCTTGATTTCGTTCTCGAGTTTTCCGGTGAGATCGTACACGTAAGCGCGGGTCGTGACGTCTTTCAGGTAGCTCGCGAAGAGTTTGCCGCCGGCGGTGCCGACACTTTGGAGCGGTTCAGGTTTTTCGGGCAGCACGACCTTCCAGTTCTTTTCTTCGGGTTTCTTTGGATCGATCAGAACGACCTTCCAGTTCGGTGCCTTCCTGTTGGTCTGGATCAGAAATTTGTGGCCGATGTTGTCGATCGCATAGTAGTGGTCGTCACCGATCTCGGGAATCAAAGGAATCCACTTTTTGTCGGTCTTCGCGGCGTCGCGAACGAAAAGGGCTTCCCCCTCCTTGCCTTTACCTCGATCGGAAATGTACAGGATGGCAAAACGTTCGTCTTCGGTCGTCTGGACCTGATGGAAGCGCTGCGGGTTTGTCTTGTCCTGATAAACCAGTTCGTCCTGCGCTTGTGGTGAGCCGATACGGTGGTAATAGACTTTGTGATCATCGTTGGACGACGTCAGTTCCTTCCCCTGCGCTGGAGCGTCGTAGCGGCTGTAGTAGAAGCCATTTCCCTGCCACGCAATGTCTGAAACCTTGACCCATTTCAGCAGGTCGGGCAGAGTCTTCCTTCCGGCGATCTCCATCACGTGCACGTCACGCCAATCGGATCCGCCCTGCGAAATGCCATATGCAAAGTATTTACCGTCTTTCGAGAGGGCAAATTCGGCAAGCTGTGAAGTGCTGTCCGCTGAGAACGTGTTCGGATCGATCAGTAGTTCCGGCGTTCCTTCCAGACCTTTCTGCATGTAGAGCACGCTCTGGTTTTGAAGGCCGTCGTTCTTGCTGAAGAAGAAATGTCGGCCGTTTCTGAAGGGAGCGCCGTACCTGGGATAGTTGAAGAGTTTTTCGAGCCACGCCTTGATTTTGGAACGAAAAGGAATCTTGTCGAGGTATTTGAACGTGACCTTGTTCTCTGCCTCGACCCATTTCATGGTCTCGGGCGCATTGTCGTCTTCCAGCCAGCGGTAGGGGTCCGGGACCTTAACTCCGAAGTACGTGTCGACGTGATCGACTCGTCTTGTGTTGGGATATTGAAGTTTTTGAGCCATAAGTGATGATTATCTGAACGCGAGCTGAAGCCCGCGACTACAATTGGGCGTCAACTTCTCAGCCTGAATGTAGTCGCGGGCTTTAGCCCGCGTTCGTCCGGCGGTCATAGACCGCCGCTCAGTCGAAAGCTATAATGAGTTGCGCTTTATGAACAAGGCCGCGTTCTACGACCTGGACGGCACACTATTGTCCTGCAACCTCGTCACGACTCATGCGTACTATGCCCGCAACGAGCGCTCGCTGCTGAAAAGCGTCTACCAGATTACGAAAGTTGTGTTGAGCGTGCCGCTTCTCTTCGGGCTCGATCTGTATTCGAGGTCCCTCTTCAATGTCTTTGCGTTCCGTGCCTATCGTGGAATGCATCGCGACCGTCTCATTGGCCTGGCCGACGATCTCTTCGAGGTGACGCTCAAACCATCGATCTTTCCGGGAGCCGAGGCCCTGATCCACAGGACCCGCAATCTGGGTTACCGCAACGTCCTGGTCACCGGCACCCTCGACTTTACGATACGCCCCATCGCGTTGCACTTCGGCATTGAAGAAGTCATTTGCAACCGGCTCGAGTTCAGGAACCATGTCGCTACAGGGCGGGTGCTTCCACCGCTGCTGGCCGAAAACGAAAAGGCGAACAGTATTCGCCAGTATGCCGTGCAGGAAGGCATCGAGCTCAATGATTCCTGTGCCTTCTCCGACAGCTCGGCCGACGTCCCGATGCTCAATACCGTGGGCTATCCCGTCGCGACGAATCCCACGCGCAGACTTCGCCGTATAGCCCTGCAGAACCACTGGCCGATTCTCGAACTGCGCGAAACTTCTTCGAAATTCCCGCCGTTCCTCAGGCCAGCCAAGGCCCTCTGATGAAATCGCTAACCACCTGGCGATGGAATGCCGTTCGCGGCGAATACGAACAGGGGGATCCGCCGCCTCTCCGAGGAACCGGCGAGATCTCTGCAATCGAGGCGTTCAGCAATGGGACAACGCTGCTTCTCGGCGGCACCGGTTTTGTCGGCAAGGTTCTGCTGGCGATGCTCCTCGATCGATTCCCGGAATTGAAACATCTGGTCGTACAGGTACGCCGCAAAAAGAACCTGTCCGGTGAAG
>QHXD01000532.1 GCA_003223895.1 Acidobacteriota bacterium | reverse complement strand
ACAAGTACTTCACCTATCCGCTGCCGGCGCTTGTTGCTGCGCTTCGCACGGCCCTGTATACACCGCTCGCAGAGGTCGCGAATCGATGGAATGCGGCGATGGGAATCGACGTGCGCTATCCGGCCGAACACGAGGCGTATATTGAACGTTGCCACAAGGCCGGACAAACCAAGGCTACGCCGCTGATGCTGCAGTACAGCGAAGGCGACTACAACTGCCTGCACCAGGATCTCTACGGAGAACATGTGTTTCCGTTGCAGGTCACGTTTCTGCTCTCCGAGGCCGGCCACGACTTCACGGGCGGCGAGTTCGTGCTGACCGAGCAGCGGCCGCGAATGCAGTCGCGGGCTGAAGTCCTGACGCTCGAACGTGGCGGCGGCGTGATCTTTCCGGTCCGTCATCGGCCGGTGAAGGGCAGCCGCGGGGTCTATCGCGTGAATACACGTCACGGTGTGAGCCGGGTACGTTCCGGCCATCGCTACACTCTCGGCATCATCTTTCACGACGCGCAATGAAACTACGACTGGCCGACGGCGCCGCATTACTACAGGGCTTTGCTGCTGCCCGGTCTGACAATCTCCTGTCGGCTCTTCAGTCGATCGTCTCGGCCGCGCCATTCCGCCACATGGTTACGCCCGGCGGCTTCCGAATGTCCGTCGCTATGACCAATTGCGGGCACGCCGGCTGGGTCAGTGATCCGTCCGGATACCGGTACGACCCCGTGGATCCCAACACGGGACAGCCCTGGCCGGCGATGCCTGCTGTGTTCTTCGATGTCGCAACGCAGGCAGCGGCAGCCGTCGGCTTTGAGAATTTTGAGCCCGACGCTTGCCTGGTGAACCGTTACGAACCAGGCACGCGGATCTCGCTTCACCAGGACAAAGACGAGCGGGATTTTACAGCACCAATCGTCTCGGTATCGCTGGGACTACCGGCGGTGTTCCTCTTTGGGGGGCTGAAGCGAAGCGAGAGGCCCGTGCGGATTCCTGTGAAAAACGGGGATGTGGTGGTGTGGGGTGGACCGTCGCGGCTCGTGTATCACGGGGTTGCACCGCTGCCGGAGGGCGAGCATCCGGCGACGGGCCGTACTCGTATTAATCTGACATTCCGGAAAGCGCTTTAAATCACTAATCACTGATGGCCACTGTCCAATAACTAATGAACTTGAGGATTGAGGATTGAAAAATCCGTTCATTTCTCAATCCTCAAGTTCATTAGTCATTGGTCAGTGGCCATCAGTGATCAGTAATTTTGGAAATCTACCCTGCCTTCTCAAACCTTACCGCATACACCGGCGGCAGGTTCGAGGACACCGTTTGCCAGGAGTCCCCGCCATCCTCGCTGATCCAGACTGATCCGGTCGTCGAACCGAACGCGAGCCGGTTACCCGTTTCATCGACATCGAGGCCGTGGCGGAACACCAGGTCGTACGCGTGCTCCTGCGGGAGCCCCCTTGTCAGTGTTTCAAACGTCTTCCCACCGTCCCTCGTGCGATTGACGATCACTCGCCCACCCATTGGATAGCGCTTTTCGTCCTTGACCGCGGGGATGAACCACGCGGTGTTTGCATCCTGCGGATGGACGGCCACCACAAATCCGAAAGCCGATGGCTTGACGTCCGTAATCTCATTCCATGATGCGCCGGCATCGGTCGACTTGAAGATGCCATTGTGATGCTGGACCCAGAGCACTTCCGGATTCGCGCGGCACTGTACAACGATGTGCGGATCCTGGAGGTTCGGTTCGAACTGCTGCTCCGGCGGCATGTACTCGGCTCGCATACCGCGGCCGGGAGGCTGCCATGTGAGCCCACCGTCTCTTGTGCTCCACACGCCGCCACAGGAGACACCGATGGCCACATGGCGCGCGTCGCGCGGATCGACACAGATGGAGTGAATGCCGGGATGGTCGGCGCCTCCGCCGAACCACTGTTCGCGCAGCGGATTATCCCAAAGTGGACGATTCAGCTCCCAGGAATCGCCTCTGTTTTCCGATTTGAAAAGCCCGCCCGGCAGTGTTCCGCACCACACGACGCCCGGCTCGTCGCCGCCGCCGGGCGCGAGCGACCAGACCAGCTTGAGCGACCAGTCGGCCGGTTTGCTTCCCGGGGGGCCCTTCGGAACGTAGTCTGCCGGCTTTTCCGGATACTTCGGCGTAGCGATTTCACTCCATGTCTCCCCGCCGTCGCGCGAGCGATGCATCTTGATGCCGAAGTGCCCATGATTGAGCGTGGCAATGAGTTCTCCGTTCCGGGGGTCGTGCATGACCAGCGTGCAGTTGTCGCCAAGAAAACTGACGCGGCCGATGGACCACTTCGAAGCGCCGCGATCGAGTGTGAATAAACCTTTCCTCGTAGCCACAAGACACCGATTACTCATGGTTGATGCCTATCCTCCCGACAATGCCTGTAATACGTCGATGGCGGAGCCCGTGGCCACCGGATCGCTGAGGTTATCCCGATCGTGAACCTGGTCGCCGTCGACAAAGATGACCATATGCTGGCGGAGCCTGCCCTGGTCGTCGAGTACATAGCCCCGCGCCTGCCCGTTCGTTTGAAAGTAATTTTCCAGAACCTCGCGCAGCGTCCCACC
The DNA here is from genome assembly GCA_003223895.1 of Acidobacteriota bacterium. Taxonomy (GTDB): domain Bacteria; phylum Acidobacteriota; class Terriglobia; order 20CM-2-55-15; family 20CM-2-55-15; genus 20CM-2-55-15. The sequence goes on along the minus strand of QHXD01000532.1, from coordinate 2,733 downwards.
GGCAACGTCGAGGGTGGGACACGAAACGTGGCGCTGGATGTTCCGCGTAAACCTTACCGTTGCCATCCTGATTCAGCCTATTCTACCGATGAACTGTTCGAATCCGGCCATGAAACTCTTGAGCTGCGTCCGAACGTGCTCGTCCACAAGGTTGCCTGCCGCGTCGAATACTTTGCCGGCGCCCGAGACGAGAAGGCGCGCTCCGAACCACGGGCGCGTCCCCAGCGTGCGCAGCACCGGGAGCCATGCACTTTGCGCGAGGATCGTTCCCCCTGGTCCGGGGGTGGCTCCCATCAGCGCCACCGGACGATCACCGAATACGCGCGCGATGTCCTTCGCAGGACGTGACAGCCAGTCGATCGCGTTCTTGAAAACACCAGGCAGCGAGTTTCCGATGATGGTGGTCGTGCGATTGGTGTTAATCATATGTTCCTTAAGGGTTAAGATCGATGCGAGGAGGTGCCGTGCTGAGGTTGCTGATAAATTGGATATTGAGCGCGGTGAGTTTGATGATCGTCGCGCACGTCATCCGCGGCTTTGAGATTTCGGGTTTCGGCGCGGCGATCGGAGCCCTTTTGAAGCTCATCACATTTCCGCTCACCATTCTTACGTTCGGAGTGTTCTGGTTCGTGATCAACGCGCTGATGCTGAAGCTGGCTGCGGCCTTCGTGCCCGGCTTCAGCATTCAAGGTCTTCTCCCTGCATTTTTCGGCGCCATCGTGCTGAGTCTGGTCAACCTTTTCCTGAGGCTGGTGAGTCAACCACTCGTTCACGAGAGGGAATAATTAGCCGCGAATGACGCGAATTACGCGAACGGCGCATCAACGATTATTTATTGCGCCGTTCGCGTAATTCGCGTCATTCGCGGCTAATTCCCCAGCTTACCGGCGATTAAAACACAAATCGCCCGACGATCGTTCCCTGCCGCGACGTCGGAATAGTCGGCGTCGTGCTCGTGTTGATGAATCCGAAACCCGAAACGACCTTGCCATCGACGTGGCTGCCGGCATCCGGAGCCAGTGTGATGGTCCTGCCGCTCGCGTCGGTTCCAGTCCGAGTCGCCCTGGCGTTGGTGGTGGACAGATTGCGACCTGTTGAATATGTTGCTGAACTCGGCCCGGATGTTGAAGCTGGCTCGTTCGCCGATCCGGAACGTCCGGCCCACCGCGAGATTTTCCTGCGGAATGCGCGGATACCGGTAATCGCTGTAGTATGGCGCTCCGGTCCCAAACTGGCCTGGAGCAGGATCGGCCCACGCGTTCGGATTCAACACAAATTCCTTGTTCGGATCGAAGCAGTGGCAGTTCATATCCTTCAGGAATAGAGGCTGGCCCGGAACGCGGTTCGCGTAGGTGGCATTGGAGCCTGTCACGGTGATGGCGCGGAGCAGCAGTGAATTCAGGTTGTTCTGCGCGAACGGCGCAAGAATGGGAAGCCCGCTCGAATATGCCACGAACCCGCCAAATGTCCAATCGCGGATTGCCCAGGACAGCACCTTGTTGGTCTTCAGCCTGGGCAATGTGTAATTCACCGCGAAGTTGAAAAGAAAAGGCTGATCGAACTGCGAAAGATATTTGTTCTTGTCCCGGTCGAAGACGTCATTCACCGGCCCGTCGGGCGCATTACCCACTCGCACCGCGTTAGGTGAACCGAGAACGAGCTGCTTCTGCCAGGTGAACGAGCTCGTGAAAGACAAACCGGCGGAATACCGCTTTGTCGCTTTGATCTGCAGCGAGTCGTACCAGGTCTTACCTAGAGGAGCCCAGAGCGGCAGAACGGTGTTGAATTGCGGGAAAGGCCGCAGCGCCTGGGCGACAGTAGCCGTGAGCGGGAATCCTGCATAAGGCGCTCTTAATCCGCGCCCCGCGGCGGCAGCCGAACCGATTTGAGAAGTCAACAGAGAGCGATCGGCCGCGTTGTTGATGTCGATGCCGTACGATTGGAGGCGTTGGATCGTGAGCCCGTTGGGGTCAACGAGTCCGGGTGAGTTCCACCAGACTCCGCGGTTGCCCACGTAAGCAAGCTCGACCGCGAGATTCCGGAAGATTTCACGCTGGACTCCGAAACTCCATTGCCATTGCCTGGGCGGGCGCCCGGCGTTCCGATCGTAAAAGACTGTCGGCGTGCCGCCGGCCGTCGTCGCATATCCGGGCTGTGGAAATTGTCCGACGTCGTAGTTCGGAAATGGCAGTGGGGCGAATGGTATGCCGTTCGCCAGCGTCATTACGGCTTCGCCGGGAGTTGGACTGGCAACAGCTTGTGGAGCCGTCAGTGATCCCTGATTGGCGCCGTTGGAATCGGCTATCGACGCGTAGACGATGCCGACCCCGATTCGAAGCACCGTCTTCGGCGTTACCTGGTAAGCAACACCCAGGCGCGGCCCAAACGCCCACGGATAATTCTTCGCAAAGTCGCAGTTGCAGCGCCCGGGTCCGGTGCCTTCAAATATGACTGCTCCCGGCAGACCACCTGCAGCCGGATTCGGCGTTGTGGGCGAGAAATTCGGCAGGGCGCCGTTATGCTCTCTCTGGTACGTTTGATAGTCGTATCGGAGACCGTAGTCGAGTGTCAGTTTGCGCGTGACCTTCCACGAATCCTGAGCGAAAAACCCAATCTGATGTTTGCCCAATCGGATGTTGTTTACCGGCGCTATTCGTACTGTGCTGACCGCGCCCAATAGAAAACTGGCGTATGGGAATCCGACTTTCCCGCCCCCGACCGTTCCACCGGCAG
>QHXD01000531.1 GCA_003223895.1 Acidobacteriota bacterium | reverse complement strand
CAGAACTGGAACTTCACGTTGATGAAGAAGTTCCCGATCAGGGAAAACCTGGGGTTTGAATTGCGGAGTGATTTCGTGAATATGTGGAATCACAATAACTTCAAGCCACCCGAGGCCCGCATGAACAATTCTGCATTTGGAGCGAACACTGCGCCGTTGCTGACGGACGCACGCGAGATTCTGGTCAGCGCGAGGCTGAGGTTTTAAGGAGACAAGGAAGCCAGAAGCCAGAAGAAGAAACAAGTAAGCTCCCATTCTGGCTTCTGGCTTCTGGCTTCTGGCTTCCGGCTTCTGGCTTCTGGCTTCCTTCCCCCAACTACTTCGCCGGCGGCTTTTCCGGCGCTGGCGGTGGTGCCGGTGGGGTCTCCACCAGATCTTCAACCTTTACATTGAAATTATCGAAGATGCTCTTCGTAATGACCTTAACCGCGGGGCCGTCGGACGTCTTTGCATAGATTCCTTCCGGACTCTTGCTCTCCGAGCCGAAGGCGATTCGCGCCAGGTCGTTCGAACCCTGCCGGAAGACAATTTCCAGCCGAGGCTTATCCAGGCCGTAAGTTGAAAGGACCTTCGGCATGTCGATAATGTCCTTGGCCTTTTCGAACTCCAGCGTATTCAGCATGGCCGAAACCTTGTCCCACTGCAGCTTGCGCCCGTCCGGCAGTTTCCAGTCCGAGCCGTCCTTCTTTATTGACGATTTCTCCGCACCGCGCAGAACCTCGATCTGTTCGATCTTGTCCCGATCGAGCTTCGTAATAGTTTTGTCGCGCCAATCGAAAAGCGGACGGCGGGCTTTATCCGGAATCTCTTTCTCGATGATGAAAACGGTGTCGCGAGAAGCATCTTTGGCGTAGTGCTTGTCGTTTTCAGCCATCTTGCCGATGAGAAGGGTGCGATCGGCTTTGGCCTTGCCGTCGTGAGCCGTGATTCGCATCGCGGGTGGATCGAGGCCGGCGGTCTTCGCATCGACAGGAGGTTCCGGAAACGACGCGGCGCGGGCGAATTGAAGGGAGCTGAGGAACGACGTAATTTCACTGCTGTCGGCCGCCGTGTCGATGGGTTTCTTGAGTTGCCAGTTTTCCCCGGACTTTTGCAACTCGAGTTCTTTGCCGCCATCCGAAACCTTCAGCGCATCGACATCTGCCGACTGGAGCTCCAGAACCTTCTTGTTGCGCAGATCGGAGATTGTCTTCGTGAAGAGCCCTTTCGAAGCACTGGAAGTGAGGAATACGTCGTTGCTTGTCGAGACTTTTGCGTAGCTGGACGTCTTCTTGGGATTGTCGCTGCCGAACAGAATATCGATTGTCTTTCCGCCCGTGACTTTCGCCTCAACTTTGACAGCCGGATCCTTGAGACCGAAAGCAGTAAGATCCTGCGGGTTTTCGGCAACGGTTTCTGCACGATCAACGCGAGCAAAGTTCGCTGCAAGCTGGTCCCACTCATCGGAGTCGGCCTCAAGACCGGCAGGCGAGGTGATTTGCCACTGCTTCTCGCCCTTCTTGACGCCGCTGATCGTCCGATCCGGGAAGATGAGACTGATTTCAGTGATGTCCTTTTGCTCGACCTGGACGGCTTTCTTTTTCGACTCTTCCTGCTTCTGCCGTTCTTCCTTGCCTCGATACTCGGTCAAGTAAACGAATGCGCCCAGGACCACGAGCACGATAAACAAAGCTGCTGTACCCTTGAACTTCATAAGTCATTTCGGAAGGGGATAAAGCCGCGAAATGACAATTGACTATTGACCAGTGAACATTGACAAAGCTTTGTTAATGTTCACTGGTCAATAGTCAATTGTCATTTCGGCGGCTTTACCACCATTCAAATGTTTCACTTTCGACGTTTCATCCAGACGGAAACGCCCGCAACCAGTATGGAGAGCGGCAGCAACAAGACCGAGACATAGGATACGAGCCGGCCCTGGGCCTCCGTCATCGTCAGACGGCGGTCCTCCGGATTCTTTGGCCGGATCGAGATGAAGCTCTCATCCTGAGCGAGCCAGGTTACGGTGTTGAGAAAGAGATTCCCATTACCCTGCGAGCCGAAGAAGCCATTCGACGCGAAGTCCGAATCACCGATGACAACCATGCGGGTTTTTTTGTTGTCGCTCAAATTCTTTGTAACCGCCGCTGCCAGCGGGACCGGTCCCTTCATGTCCACATTTTCGTCGAACTTCGCGTCCCCCGACTTCAGATTGGTTTCGCCCCAGCTGCGTTCGTTGGAGGAAAACAACTCCTCGACCGTGACGCCGGCAACCGGAGGCATCAGCGGCTTCACCGACCGCACCAGCGGGAAGAAGGTCATCGTGTTGAAGCGTTCGGTGATCTTGTGCCTGCCATACTTGGTCACAAGCGGAATGCTGGGTCCCGCGCCGAAAAGTTGGCCGACGCCGCTCGCGTCGAGCACGATATTGTTGCCAACGTCGATGGACCACTTCTTGAGGAAATCGCTGAGCGAAGCGCCTGGAGGAGGATCGACCATGATCAGCGCGCTTCCACCTTTATTCAGGTATGCGTCGATAAAATCCAGTTCATTCGGAAACGGCTCCGACGTAGGTCCAGCCACGATAAGCACGGAAGCGTCATCCGGGACTTTGCCTTCCATCACGAGATTTACTGTCTTGACGGTGTAGTTCTCCGTTTCCAGTTTCCCCTTGGCGCCGCTGTAGCCGGTGCGTTCCATATCATCGAGCTTCTTCTCTCCGTGGCCTTCGCTGAAGTAGACGGTCTTCTTCTCACCCTTTACGATTTTCATAAGGGCGTTCGTGATGTCCTCTTCACGCAGAGGTTCGGATTGCTTCTCGATGCGCTCCGTTTTGTTTCCCATCTCCAGAACGAGCGTTCCGTAGCGGTAGGATTCGCCCGTCATCGGGTTCTGAAAATCTCCGTACGCCGACACCTTGTATTGTTGTGCCACCTGTGGCTGCTTGTCCGGATCGATGAATTCCACCGAAATCTTGTTGTTCCTCGATTTGAAGAGATCCAGCAGGTCGCGGGCCGGAGCATAGTCGCCGCCAGGGTAGAAGGCCTTGATCTGAAGATTGTCCTTCACCTGGGTCGCCACGTTGGCGGACTGTTCCGAAAGGCTGTAGATCTTTTCCGTCGTCATATCGACACGTTTCACATGCTGGGCCCCAAGGTAGTTCACCAGCCCCAGAACAGCTAAAAGGAGAACCACTG
>QHXD01000530.1 GCA_003223895.1 Acidobacteriota bacterium | reverse complement strand
GCCGGCGCCGCCCTGGCCACGACGTTAACATAGATCCGAATGCGGTTTGCTCTTCCTGCGTTCGCTAGTCGTCATCTCCCACGCGCACACGGATCGTGAACTGCGAGCTGTATGTCGCGGCCTGCGGCGAGTTCGACTCTACCGTTACGCAACGAGCAGTTGCTCAATCGATTTATACGAGGGCAGGCTGCTCGGAGTACTCAGCGCGACGAGCCACGGTCGTCCTTCATATCCATTGGGTTTGGTTGACTATCCTTCCGGGATGACGCCGCCTCGAGCATTCGAGCACTGCGACTGGCTCGTATGGGTGCGGGCGTTTCGAAGCTCCTGGTAGATCGACAGATGCGTCGAACCACGGCGCGCTCCGCTGGCTGGCTTCGATGGACAACGACTTGCATTTCGAGCTACTCGAGGGCGGACAACCAATGATGATGACGCATACGAGATGGCTCTGGGCTGTGCTAATCGGCGCGGCGTGTTTGCTGGCGCTGGGATCCGCGCCCGCTGAAGGGCAGAACTGCATTAACACACCGGAAGGGCCTTTATGCCAGGTGCAGCAACCGCTCGTCAGCGCATCGCTCGTCGACACGGCGACGCAAAAGAGGCTGGGTCTCGTAACCGTCGGCGGCGGCTGCAGCGGCACTCTGGTCAATCGCTCGTGGGTCTTGACGGCGGATCATTGCGTGACAACCAACGCCCAGTTGTGGGGACCACAGACCGCAATGACCAATCTTGTGATAACCGCTGTGTGGACGACGCGCACGGCGATTCCCAGCTTTGTTGTGCGCGGTTGGGTTTTTTATCCGGCCGTGGACCTAGCGCTTTTGTACCTCGGCGGCGGTGATCTTGGGCCGGCAAACGTTCAGCCGTTTTTCGTCGGCCCTGTCGACACGACTCAAACCATCACGAAGTATGGGCGGGGAATCTTCGACTTCGCCACCCAGGCGCCACTGGCTCCCGCACAGTCAGACGGTAAGTATCGCAGCGGGCAATTCACGCCGAGCGCCGCCGGAGAAACCTTCATTAGCGTGCAGCCGAATGGGGCCGGCCAGATCGCGAACGGTGGGGATAGCGGCGGACCCGACATCGTGACGGCACCCGACGGCACAAACCTTGGCATCGCAGGAGTGCAGTCCACCTGCGTTGCATCCGGCTATGTGCCCTTGCCCTTCCTGCCGCGTAACTGGAACTGGGCGACGGGCATTTCCAGTTGCACGAGTGCGGGCCTGGCGCCGATCAGGTTTGATCTCGTCAACGTCATCTCGCGCCGGGCTCCGGCAGTGTCGAACGACTTCGACGATGATCACCGGCCGGACATCGTGTGGCACAACGACTCGACCGGGGAGACACAGATCTGGTTCATGAATGGGTCGTCGCGGGAGGGCCGGGCGAATGTCGTCGATGAGAGCGGTTATATGAGTCTGATTCGCGCGCCATGGCGTATCGTTGGCAGCCGCGATTTCAACCAGGATGATCAAACCGATCTCCTCTGGTACAACAGCTCTACGGGCGAGCTTCAGGTGTGGTTCATGAGGGGATACAGGATCGCAGGCCGCGCTACGGTCGTGAGCGAGTACGGCAGCCCGATGTTCGTTGGTCCGCCCTGGAGCGTCGCCGGCGTCAATGACATGAATGGCGACGGCTACGCCGACATCGTTTGGCACAACGACTCCAGGGGCGAGACGCAGCTGTGGTTGATGAATGGAATCAGCATCGCGCGGCGGACCAACGTGGTGGCGGAGAACGGCGGCCCCATCTTCGTCGGTTTGCCGTGGAGCATCGTCGCCACCGACGACATGAACGGAGACGGCAAACCCGATATCATCTGGCATAACGCTGCGAGCGGCGAGACGCAGATCTGGTATATGAACACGGATCGCATAACCAGACGAGCAACCGTGTATTTGGAGAACAATACCGGGCCGGCTTTAGCCGGATTGCCCTGGCACATTGTCGGCACCGGGGATTTCGACCGGGACGGCCTCACGGATATCCTGTGGCACAACGAAGCAACCGGCGAGACACTGATCTGGTTCATGAATTGGGAGACAATCAAGAGCCGAGCCACAGTCGACGCGCTGGCAGATGGCGGCGGCGCTTTTGTCGGAGTGCCCTGGTCCATCATGCCGCACTGACAGATTATCCCGGATCGGAAGGCGCCGATTGGGGCCCTCTACTTAATACAACGCGGAGAGAGTCGAAGACGAAAGGCGCAGACGCAAAGTGGTTCTCGCCAGTCATCGGACCCATTTTTGCGGGAGTCATCTCCAGCACCCCTCATCGAACCGTACGTGAAGTTTGCCCTCATCCGGCTCTCCGAGAGCCTTCCCCGGCGGCTAGAAGCTGTATTTCAACGCGAATTGGATCACCCGCGGATTGACGCTGGTTGACGTGATCTGCCCGAAGGCCCCCGACCTCACGTTGGGAAGGGCATATGTAGCTCCAGAGCCGTAGTTCGGATTCGAGAACTGCGGATGGTTGAAGGCGTTGAAGAATTCAGTGCGGAACTGGATCGAATGATTCTCCCGGATCCTGATCCGTTTCAAAACAGCGATGTCCCAGTTGAACTGGCCGGGGCCGAGAATAATACCCGTCCCCGAATTGCCGTAGTCCGTTCCGTTTCCGATAACGGGCGGCGCGCAAAACGCGCTTTTGTTGAAATAGCCCGGGCCGCCACTTGCGCCACCCAGCCGCTGCTCGATTCCACCAGGTGTGGCGATGTTCGCGTACGTCATCCCCGGGCACATCTGGGCCCGGCCGAATCCGGTGAAGGCGCTGCCTGCGGTGCCGTAGATCGTCCCGGCGCTGGGATCAGCGATCGTCATGGGAGTACCGTTCTGCACCACGGTAACTCCGGATAGATTCCATCCTCCAAGGAGCCTTTCCATTACGCCGGTGTGCCTCCCGAAGGGAAGATCGTAGCTGTAGTTGGCCACGAAGCGCTGTGGCCGGCTGAACTGCGCCGGACCGTACTGCTGCCACAGGTCGTTTGCGTTATTGCTGTTGGTCTGGTTGTTGGCCAGATTGGTCAAGTCCTTACTCCAGGTGTAGGCGCCCTGCACCATGAAGCCGCGGGAGAACTGCTTGCGCACGGTCGCCTGCAAGCTGCTGTAGTTGGAAACAGCATCGAATTCGGTACCTCGCACGCCGACAGCCTGATAACCCAGGTAAGGGACGCGGAACGGAACGTTGGCGATCGTATTGGTGGTGATTCCGTTGATCGGATGCTCCGGACTCGCCAGTCTCGCAGTATTGTTGTTGTGATACTGGCTCATTAGATTGATACCGCTGGATCCGACGTAGCCCACCTCCAACACCCAACTCGGGGCAAACTGATACTGCACGCCCAGGTTGTACTGCCGGATTAGCGGGTTGTGTACGACTTCGGCCAGGAATGGGACGTTTAAGTTCGAGGTCTGGCCGGTTTCGAAATTGGCCCAGCGCGATGAGAACGTACCCAGCGCCGGTGTCGATGGGAAGGGATTTGCCAGCGTTTGCTGATTCTGCGGATTAAAGTCCACAGTAGCCGCATAGGGATTGCCCTGTTCCACCGAATACACGA
>QHXD01000138.1:15865-24055 GCA_003223895.1 Acidobacteriota bacterium | reverse complement strand
GGCGCGTGAGGCTGGTCTTTCGCGAGATTCAACTTCCCAATGGGGAGCGCGTTTCAACCTGGATAACGAACTCCTTTGTCGCTCCGTCCCCGAAACGTACCGCTCGATATGTGGTTTACATGGGCCTTGGAGCAGCGGCCGGCGCCGTCATCGGCGGAAAGACTGCCCGGGTCGCCGGCCTGATTGGCGGAACGCTTACAGGATTCGTCATCGCGGGCAATCGCAATGGCTCGATGCTTCGCGATCTCACCTTAAAAGAAGGCCAGCAAATCCGGCTCCAGCTCGGCGAGGACCTAAATCTCGCGGGGGAGTAATTCAGCCGAGGAAAAATCGGGGTCAGACTGGTGAATTCCCTTTTTTCCAGTCAAAGAAATCCTTAATCGGAAAAAAGGGAATTCACCAGTCTGACCCCGATTTTTCCTCGGCTGAATTACTCCAATGCGCTGATCGCGGCCTGAGCGACCTGCTCATCCTGAGCCGACATCACACCGCTGACGCCGACGGCGCCGATCAATTTGCCGTCGACCATTACGGGCAGCCCACCCTGAAGCGGAGTGATTCCCTCCAATGCGATAAAAACGGACCGGCCACCCGCGACGATATCCTCCAGCGCCTTTGTCGGGCGTTTAAAATTCACAGCGGTTCTCGCTTTTCCAATGGCGATGTTCACGCTGCCGAGTTGCGTATCGTCGAGTTTCTGAAACAGGATAAGGCTTCCGCCAGCATCCACAATTGCGATAGCGACGTTCCAATTGTTCTTGCGCGCCTCGGCTTCGGCGGCGGCCAGCATCTTCTTTGCGGCTTCCAGCGTGATGTACTTGGCAGTGCCTAACATATTGTTCTCCTCTAAAGTAGAGCGTCAATTTTGGCGACGCGGCGGCGATGCCGTTCTTCGGTGAGGTCCGTCGCAAGCCACAGGCGCACAATGTCGCGCATCTTTTCATTCGAGATTACTTTGCCGCCCAGGGTGAGCATGTTCGCGCCGTTGTGTTCGCGGCTGTTTCGGGCGGAAGCTTCGTCGTAACACATGGCGGCGCGGACGCCCGGCACTTTGTTGGCCACCATGCAGGAGCCAATGCCGGCGCCATCAATCATGATTCCCAGATCGTATTTCCTGCGGGAAACGGCGAGTGCTACGGTCTGAGCGAAGTCGGGGTAGTCGACGGGGTCGGTGGAATGCGTGCCGAAGTCCTGGTACTGGATGCCGAGTTGGGTGAGGAAGCCTTTAAGAGCCTCCTTCATTTCAAATCCACCATGATCCGCACCAATAGCAATTTTCCGGCGGTCATAGACCGCCGCTACAGACAAACGTTCCAGGCGGATGTGGCGCTCGCGAGCGAGGTCGGCAGCCAGTGGAGTGACCAGAGCCCTTTCCCCGATCCGCAATGTTGCGCCGACCGGAGCCGCGCGGACATCATCTTCAGCGATAAGCGATTTCTCAGAGAGATCGATCATCGCTGAAGATGATACCAGCGTCTAGTTCGGCTCGCTCACCTTAAAGAGGATGCGATTGGAGTTTCCTGAAACGTTGGGATTGGTAACGCTTACAGGATAAATATCGGCCCTCTTCACCAAATATCCGGGCACGGTCACAACGATTGTGTTCGATGTAACCGACGTCGGGAACAATACTGCCGTTCCGAAGTTGACGACAACCCCAGGAACGAAGTTCGAGCCGACGATCGTCAGCGTAAACGAATCGGAACCTTTGGCAATGGTCGCCGGCGCAAGGCCGTCGACGGCGCCGACGGCGATGGTTACCGGATTAGATGGAACAGTCAGGGGTACCACGTCAAATGTCAGAATCCCGGACACGCCGCCACCCGGTTGAGGGTTGCCCGCGCCTATCGAGTAGGTTCCAGTACAGGCAATGTTGATTTGACCGATGAGCATGGTCGAACTGATCCGTTCACCTGAGAATCCACCGGCGTCTGCGTCGCACGGCGTTGAGTAAAGATAGAACCCGCCCGACTTCGCAAAATTAGTACCGCGAATGACGATCTGAGCCGGGAATTTCGGTTTGTCGTCCTTGAATCGGGGAGTCGCATCGTACATGAGCTGCGAGACATCCAGGCTTGTTACCGTCGGAATCAGGTTAAACAACGAGAGCGGCATCGCTTCCGATGTACCCAATGTCGGAGCTGGATTTTTTACTTTCACGATGATGATCCTACCGACCTCGAGCTGTGCCTGCGGAACTGAAGCCAGAAGCTCGATCGTGCTGTGGAATTCCGTCGGAACGTCCACTCCGTCGATTTGGACAACGGCATCCTGTCGGAAACCAAAGCCCTTCACAGTGACAGGCAGGGGCAGCGCATTGGGATCGAGCCGGACTGCCACGCTGTTCGGAGAAATTGAAGTCAAACCAGGAATCGGATTGAATAGCGGAACCGTCAACGCATTCGACGGTCCGACCGTCGGCGCAGGATTGATGGCCGTTAGACTGAGCACTCCTCCATCCGCGAGAAACTGTGGCGGCACGGCAGCACGAAGCTGCACGCCGCTGACAAAATCTGTTGAAATGGAATTGCCGTTCACTTGAACGACGGTGCTTTGCGAGAACCCGGTCCCGTTCACAAAGATCGTAAAACCAGGATTGCCGATCAGAAGCGGATTCGGAACTCCGGTCACACTGGTGAGAACCGGGGCCGGGCCGCCAACAACAAACGTTCGCGCCGCGGACGAAACATCTCCTCCGGGGCCGCTGTTGCGCAGGACGAATGACGTCGTGCGTGCCACGGCAATCGCTGAGGCCGGAATCGTGGCCTTCAGGGCCGGCTGCACTTGAAGCACAGTAATTGTGCCGCCGGTAGCGCCTGCCACGGTTACGGGCACGGACAGGCTCAAGGTTGTGGTCGGAATCGGAGTGCCGTCGAACACAATTTCGCTGGTTGGAATGAGCGGGCTGCCCACCACGAAAAGATCGGTTGCAGGACTACCTACTTGAACCGAGGCCGACTGCACTACCGTAATAGTCGGAGTAACCAGAGCTGCCGCAAAGTTGTTGCCCCGGTTGCTCTCGGAACTGATCGTAACTGCGATGGACGAAGGAGTGAACGTGAATCCCGCAGCCTGAGGCCGCAGCGTGTAATTGCCTTGCGGTACGTTCTCAAAAAGGAAATTGCCGGCCGCATCCGTGGATACGGTGGCATTAACAGTTCCGGTTACGGAAACGTTGAGAGCAGTAAAAGGCAGGCCGTTGTGTTTCACGTTCCCGGTGATCAGAAATCGAGTCGGACTTGGCGGAACGTAGTCCGGCTGGGAGTGCATCGCAGGAAGATTCGCCAGAACGCTGTTGTCGCTTTTTCCCTCTATTGCCGACGCGACAACTGGTACGTCCGACGAGATATGGATGCAGCCGCCCGTGCGCGCTTCAGGCAAAAGTTCGGCTAGGTTTCGCCTTATCGATGAAAGCGGTGCGACCGTTAAAGACATTAAAGAAACGCCGGAGCCGTCGTCCGGAACGTTTCGGATAGTCAAGTGTGCTGTTGAGTCACCTGGGTTCGAAAATGAAAACCCCGTGAACAACGAAGGATTCGCCGCTTTGGTCCTGAATACGAAGTTCGTATTCGGCGCCTCCGCGGTCGGTATCAGCACGACACCGTTTTGAGCGACGCTCGCAAGAGCTGTCGTGGTCACGACGGAGACGGTACTTTGGACGCTGATCGAGCCGACCACAATGGTCGAAGGAAAATTGAAAAGATTTTGCGCACCGCGGCTGAAGGCGCCATTTGCTGGAATCTCCACTGTGGCCGGGTTATTAGCGGCGCCGATAGGGCTCCCATCAAGTCCGATGGCCGTCAAGGTCGCGGAACCGGGCGTGGCCGTAGTATTGATCAACTGTACCATCGTCGCATAGTCGCCACCCTGCACGAAGAAGGGAACCGTCGCGCTGGATGTTCCTGAGGAAGTCGGAATGGCCGTCACGATCGCTGGATCAAAGTGCGCACCCACAACTCCTTCCGTGTCTGAGCCGAAGTTGTCGATCGTGGCCTGAACAAAAACTCGCTTGTCTGATCCGAAGACGTTCGAAATAGTACGGATAACCAGGTGCGAAATAGCGCGAGGCGCGCCGAAGGTGGGCTGTGGAAACAAGCCATCGACGTTTTCCGTGATGGTTCCCAGTCCGGGAATGACGCGCTGAACAGAACCTACACCCTGCCCGTCAGCTCCGACTGCGGTGATGACCGCCGCAGTAGATGTCAGCTCAGCGTTGAACATGGTGACGTCCATCGCGCCTGACGTCCCTCGTGCAAACGGAACAATCAGGGCGCTGGAATTCACTGCCGGACCAACGCTATCAAAGTTTCCGCCGGCATCGGCTATTGTGGCTGTTATGGAAAGCGGGACTGAACTGCTAACGACTACCGTCCCAGCAAAGGCCCCGAGTCCAAAAGAGCCTGTCGTCAGCCGGAGTTGAGATCCCGGCTGGATCGCAAGAGAGGCCCGGACAAACAGAGCCGTGCTGGATTCAGACAGCATCACTTCGGGCGTTGCGAGCCTGGCGCTCAGGTTACTCAGGGTATTAACTCCGAACCTGGGTTGCCGCTGAATTGTGGGATAACGTAACTGAAATTCTGAGTGGACTGACTCAGTGCAGGAACGCTGGTTGAAAGAACCATGAGGCATGCGGCAAGGCCGCATACAAAAACGAACCGAAATCTAAGAAACATGGAATCGCCGACCTCCGTGTGGCTACCAATCTTGCTTCATGCAAAGCCTGTAAAAACTAGCGGAAGGACATAGTCATGTCAAGAGCACCTGCACCAATTAATTGGGTCCATAACTTATTAGCCTTGCTAGACTTGGTGCCGTGTCTCAAAAAACGTTGTGGATAACCGCAGGAATTTTGGTCCTTTCCGCGGGGTTTGCGTACTATGCGTGGTCGCACCCCATGGACTTGCGGGTCTACCATTACGGCGCGCGCGGAGTATTTGAGGGAACCCGTCCAGTTTATGGCCCAGGCAGTGGGTTGGGCTGGCCGATGCATTATCGCTATCCCCCGCTTTTCCTGCTGTTGTTTGCCCCTTTGGCCATGGTGCCGTTGGGCTGGGCGGCGGCGATTTGGGTGGTGGGCAAGGTGGCGGTCCTGGTGGTGCTCCTTCGGGCACTGGAACGCCGGCTAAAGCCGGCGACTACATTCGGACCCCAAAATGTAGTCGCCGGCTTTAGCCGGCGTTATGCCGTTATCAGCTTTCTCCTTATAACTCCATACCTCGTCGAGGAATTTCGCTATGGGAATGCGCAGTTCTTCGTGGTCGCCTTGACGGCGGCGAGCCTGCTGCTGGTACGGGAGAAGCCGGTTCTTTCGGCCGCGAGCCTGGCGCTTGGGATCAGTATCAAAGTGTGGCCGTTGTTCTTTGTGCCGTATCTGGCGGCCAGGCGGGACTGGAAGGTTGCCGGCTACACGCTGGGCTTCGTGGTAGTGCTTGCTATTCTGCCATCTTTATACTTCGGTTTTTTTGGCAATATCGATTTGCTCGGTCAGTGGTTTTCGCAGGAATCGCAGACGCAACTGGGAAATAGCGAGATCTGGTTCCCGAACCAAGCGCTGCGGGGTCTCTTGACGCGTTACCTGACAGTGGTCGATTATTCGCTGGTTCCGGATTCGAACTATCCTCAAGTGCATATCGCGGCACTGGATCCAGGATTGGTTCGTTGGATATGGCTGATCGTAGCGGCAGCGGCGTACGCTGCGTTTCTGGTAGCCTCAGGCCGGCGCCGGAACACGAATGGATGGTTCGACCATGGGCTGGCGTTTTGTCTTCTGCCGCTTCTCGAGCCTTTCACTCAGAAATATGCGTTAGCGGTACTGTTGTGGCCTGCGTTGATAGCCGGATTTCTCATCGCAAAACCCGGCCTGCGCATCCTTATATATCTTTCGATAGTTCTGGCTCTCGTCCAACCCCTGGCACCGGGTTCGGCCACACAGCGATTACTTCAGGTGCTTGGTCTGGATTTTGCGGTGACTTTGTTCCTGACTGCGGCGATCGCATATGCCAGCCATGAATTTGCCGAAGATTCATTTCTAAGTCACAAAACTGAAAAGACGTGACGCCACCCTCATCGAATGGGCTCGCAGGAAATCACTGCGGTCTCACTGCGCACCGCCGACTCGATATTCGACGAAATCGAGGAAATGTACGAACAGATCACCAGGCGGGCCTATGAGATCTTCCTCAAGCGTGGCGGCGTATGCACGCTGGATCTGGAGGACTGGCTAACAGCCGAACGCGAACTGTTATGGAAACCGGATGTTCGCATTGAGGAGCAAGGTGACCACGTGATCGTAACGATTTGCATCGGTAGCGTGCGGCCATCGGACCTGCAACTTCTGGTCACACCGCAAGCCATGGTCATCCGCGCCGAGCTTGAATCGACCGCAAAGAAGGTTTTCCGGACGCTTCACTTTCCGCGGCGGATCGACGTCAATAAGGCCGGAGCCAAATACTGCGATGGGGACATTATTTTGACGGTTTACCGTTCCTCTCCATGGTCCAAACACGCTCCGGGCGAACCTTGTACATTACCCGCACTTCCCCAGGCTGCCGATTCGTGTATTTGTCCTGACCGGTGTACTTCTTGGAAAGCGAATCGATGTGGGCGTCCGCGCCATTCTCGGTGACTTCGACGACCTTCCCACGAAACCCGAGATACCGATACGGATTCTCGGGATCCTGGATGCTGATCGCAACGTTGGGATTTCGCCGCATGTTCTTATCCTTGATGCGGCCTTTGGCGCTGTTCAGGATCACATGCGTTCCATCGAAATCGCACCAGACGGGTGTGACCTGCGGAGTTCCGTCTTTCATCACCGTAGCAAGATGTGCGAAGGCGCGCTTATTAAAAAGGTCCCGAAAGTTCGTTGGAATTTCGTTGGCCATGAAAAACCTCCTTGAACATTGTATATTGGAGCCGGACAGTATCTGGCAGTAACAACACTGTAATAATTTAGTAATCAAATTGTCACCACCGCAGGTAAGATTTTTGAGCCTCTCATGCCGACCGTCGCCGCCATAGATGTTGGAAGCAACGCGATCCGTCTGCTGATTGCAAACGCAAACACTAACGGCGGACACGAAACGATCTACAGCACTCGCGAATCCGTTCGCCTGGGCCAGGATGTCTTTACAAAGGGCCTGATTTCCGCCCACACGATTGAACGGACGCTGCAAACGTTTCAAGGTTTCAAAGAAAAACTGGACGAGCATGCCGTCAAGCACGTCAAGGCGGTTGCAACCAGCGCGCTTCGCGAAGCCACCAACCGCGATGTATTGCTCAAACAGATCGCAAAAAACACGGGTATAGAAATCTCCGTAATCGGTGGCGAGGAGGAGGCCCGGCTGATCCATCTTGCCGCCAAGGAAACCGTCAACCTCAAGAATAAGCTCGCGCTGTTGGTGGATATCGGCGGCGGGAGCGTGGAGGTCGTGCTGGCGGACGACAGCGCGGTGCTATGCACGGAAAGCTATGCCATGGGCAGCGTTCGCCTTCTCAAGATCCTCGACCAGAAGGCGGGTGAGGAGCGGTTCAATCAACTCGTTACCGAGTACGTTGATGCGACGCAGCGAAGGCTCGCACAGGAAATCGGAGACCAGAAGATAGACGTCTGCATCGGCACCGGCGGAAGCATCGAGTCGATCGGAGAATTGCGAAAGGAACTCTACAGCAAGAACAGCAATGCGAAGGTTACTGTCGATGAGCTGAAGTCACTTGTCAAAAAGCTTCGTGGAATGACGTTCGAGGAACGTATCCAGGAACTCCGGCTTCGCCCGGATCGAGCCGACGTGATCGTTCCGGCAGCAATTGTTCTGCAAAAGATCGTGCAACAGGCCGGGGTCGCAGAAGTCATTATTCCAGGTATTGGTCTGAAAGATGGGGTTCTGCTGGAACTGGTTTCGGAGGTCCGCGATCACGAAAAGCGTCTTCACCGTGAGCAGGTGCTCGAGTCGGCACGCCGGATGGGAAAGAAGTACACTTTCGATGAGCCGCACGCCACGACCGTTGCGAAGCTTTCCGTTCAGATTTTCGATCAGACAAAGACAGTTCATGAAATGGACATCGAAAGCAGGTTGCTTCTTGAAGTTGCGGCCTTACTTCACGACATTGGCCACTTCGTGAACGTTTCCAACCATCACAAACATACTCAGTACCTTCTTCAGTCGAGCCCGCTCATCGGTTTGACGCAAC
>QHXD01000138.1:12530-15730 GCA_003223895.1 Acidobacteriota bacterium | reverse complement strand
GCAGGAAGTGATCGTGGACTACAAGCGGCCTCGATTCATTTTCCGCCTGAAAGGAAAAGGCGACATGTTGCTCGAGAAATGGGCGCTCGTGAACAAGCGCGACTTGTTTGAGAGTGTATTCGACGGAAACGTTGTTGTGGAGGACCTGGCAAGTTGATACACGCTGCGAAAAACGAAGACATTCCGGGCAAACTGGTGGCCGTTGAAGGTCTGGACGGCTCCGGCAAGTCCACCCAGATTTATCTGCTGAAACGATGGCTGGAGCTGGAAGGCTACAAGGTTTTCTTCACGGAATGGAATTCATCTGCGATCGTGAAGAAGGCAACGCGAAAGGGAAAGAAGCGGCAGTTGCTCACAGCAACGACTTTCTCTCTCATTCACTGCACCGATTTCGCGGACCGCTATGAACGACAGATTCTGCCATTGCTCAATGCCGGTTACATCGTGCTGGCCGATCGCTATATCTTCACGGCCTTCGCCCGCGATGCGGTGAGAGGCTGCGAGCGCGCGTGGATACGAAAGTTGTACAGCTATGCGATGAATCCGGACGTCACCTTTTTCTTCGATGTTCCTTTGAAAACAGCTCTTGGCCGGATTGTTGACGGCCGGACCCGGGTCAAATATCACGAAGCAGGTATGGACATGGGGTATTCCAAGGATCCCTACGAAAGCTTTCGGATATTCCAGGGAAAGATCAATCTGGAATACCGCCGCATGGTCCGGGAGTACGACTTCATCAAAATCGATGCGACCGAGCCTCCCGACGTTCAGCAGGCAAAGGTTCGCCAAAAAACCAAAACGGTTTTATGGAAAAGGAATACCGGGCGTCAATCTCGAACAGCTGAAAGGTCAGCTCATCGTTGTCGAGGGCGTCGATGGCTCAGGACGCTCGACACAAATCAACTTGTTGCGCGACTGGCTCGAACGCCGCGGTTTTCCCACCGTCAACGTGGGTTTGAAACGTTCCATGCTCGTGAGCCGCGAATTGGAGCAGGCCATGCGCGGCAACATTCTGGGCACCCGGACTCTCAGTCTTTTCTACGCAACCGATTTCGCAGACCAGCTGGAGAACGTCATCACTCCAGCACTCCGCTCCGGCTTCATTGTTCTGGCCGATCGTTACATCTACACGCTGATGTCGCGCGCCATCGTCCGGGGGGCTGAACCGGCCTGGATTCGAGAGGTCTACAACATTGCCCTCGTTCCCGACGCCGTCTTCTATCTGGCTGTAAGCCCGCGAATCCTGGGCGAACGCAATTTACGTAAACACGCCGTGCTGGACTACTGGGAATCCGGCATGGACATCCACCGGTCTGCGAACATGTATGCCAGCTTCATTGAGTATCAGCGTCAGATCCAAAAAGAATTCAAAGCCATGCAAGAACTTTACGGTTTCGATACTGTCGATGGAAACCGCTCACCACGCGCCATTCAAAATGAGCTTCAAGCAAAGATCGATCTGATCCTCAACGGAAAGACGGATCACGACGATGGGGAAAGTAATGAATCAGAACCAGACAATACGGAAAGAATTACTCGTACAACTGCAGCATTTGCGGTCCGAAGCGAAAGAAATCAGCCGCATATACGTCGCAAATCTTCAGCGTGACATCGTTGAATTGATGGACTTCCTTAACGAAAAGCAGGACGGCCGATCCCGGCAGGCGCGGACCCTGGGTCCGACGCTCGTACAGATGAAAGACGCACTGGACGGGATCAGCCTGAAGCCTGAAAAAGGGCGGCGCAAGGATTTAAGAAGAATTGAAAGGGCAGTCCGATCGATGACAAAGATCGCATTCAACAACCGGAAAACGACCTAACATGGAAATCTATATACTGCGGCACGGAATCGCCGTCGAGAGGGGAACCCCGGGGTACAAGAGAGACGGCGACCGCCCGCTGACGGATGAAGGCGTTGAGAAAATGCGACAGATCGCCAAGGCGATGCGCGAAATGGATCTTCAGTTCGATGTCATCTTTTCGAGCCCATATGTCCGGGCAAAGGCCACGGCCGACATCGTCGCCGAGACTCTGGGCGAAAACGTTACGCTTACCGATTCATTGCCGCCCGAAGCCGATCCGGCCGAACTCATCGACGAAATCAACGGCGAAAAACCTCAGCGAGTCCTGTTAGTCGGCCATGAGCCCGATCTCAGCGCACTCATATCCACCCTGATCTGCGGGAAAAGAAATGCGGACATCGAATTGAAAAAAGGCGGGCTCGCCAAACTGACTGCGGAAACGTTGACGTACGGCAAGTGTGCCACGCTGAACTGGCTCCTTACACCGAAGCAACTCCGTCAAATGCGATGAAAGAGGAAGGAAGCCAGAAGCCAAGAAGCCAGAATACGGAATCTTCATTCTGGCTTCTTGGCTTCTGGCTTCCTTCCTCTTTCATACCGGCAACCGAATCGTGAACGTCGATCCGGCACCGATCCGGCTTGTCACACTGATCGCCCCGCCCTGGCTTTCAATGGCGTGTTTCACGATGGATAGACCCAACCCCGTCCCGCCGGATTCTCGAGCGCGGGCTTTGTCCACTCGATAGAACCTCTCGAAAATGCGCGGCAGCTCTTCGGACGGAATTCCGTAACCAGTATCGGCGACGGAGACATTCAATGTGCCGTTTTGCATCTCGGCCGAAATGCGAATCTCGCCTCCTGCCTTGTTGTAATGAATCGCATTGTCGATGAGATTCGAAAGTGCCGTGGAAAGCCGGGAACGATCGGCCTGGACTTCAATCGAGAGGCACGCTACCGTGACCCGAATGTCGCGTTCCGTGATGGCACTGGTTCGTGAGGAAATCTGTTCGTCGATCACGGACTTCACATCGACCTGCTCCCGGGTTGCCGGCACTTCGGCCTCCAGGCGTGCGAGAGTGAGCAGGTCGCTGACAAGGGCTTCCAGGTGCTCCGCGTTTCTTTCGATGGTTCTCAGAAAATCCGGGGCAATTTTCGGATCGTCCTTCGCGCCTGACAGTAATGTTTCGGCATATCCTCGAATGGAAGTCAGCGGAGTCTTGAATTCGTGAGACACGTTGGCAATGAAATCCCTGCGCATTCGCTCGGTGCGGCGAATGTCGGTGAGGTCATGGAAGACCACCACGACGGAGTCAACCTCACCTAAAACGCTTCGCACGGGCGCCACGTTGGCCTGAAGGACCCGGCCTGTCCCCGCAATGATTTCAAGAACCTGACCCG
>QHXD01000138.1:0-12437 GCA_003223895.1 Acidobacteriota bacterium | reverse complement strand
AGAACGTCGAGAATTGAACTGTTCGTGAGCGAAACACGCCCACTCCGGTCGAGTACCATGACCCCCTGTCCCATCGCTTCGAGAATGAGTTCCAGGCGCTGCTTACCGTCTGACAGTTCATGGATCTTTGCACTCAGGTTTTGTGCCATGGTGTTCAACGATGTTCCAAGTGCCGCGATTTCCTCATCCCCGGTGATGGGAAGCCGCTGTTCAAGGTTGCCTGAAGCAAGTTTTTTCGAAGCGGCAGCGATTTCCCGAAGGGGCCGCGAAATCAACCCGCGCACCACGTAACCGAACACAACGGTCAGACCGACTGCGATAAATATCGCCAGCGCAAGCTGGGATCTTAGATCACGAATGAGAGCATCCACCTCGGAGAGCGGCATTGCCAGCCTGAGGAAGTATGGATCGAGGCGGCGCGCCACATAGATGAACTCGACGTTCAAAGTCGAACTCCAGCGTATGGCCGAACCCGTACCTTCCTGAAGCGCCTGCAGCACTTCCGGCCTCGAGCGATGGTTCTCCAGACTGGAAAGTTGCGATGCACTTACCTCCGAATCGCCCAAAACATTTCCATCCGGAGCGATCAGCGTTACTCGCACATCGAGAAGGCGTCCCAGTTCATCCGCCTGATCGTCCAGCGACTTTGCCGGAGCGGCATTTGCCAGGTAGGCCGCCGACACGGCGCTTTCATGCAGGAGTTGAATTTCGACCTGTTTTTCCAGATGTTCGCGGAGGGAAAAAGTCAGGAAATAGGCCAGGATGGATGAAATCAGGCCGATTATGAGGAGGTTCCAGAGAACGAGTCGTGAATGGAGACGAAAAGTCATGTGCTATCCATGCTCTGCCGGACTTCCCATCCGATAACCCACGCCCCTGACGGTTTCGACGTGGAGTCCCTCGTTTCCGAGCTTTTCCCGAACTCGCCGGACGTGTGTATCGAGCGTTCGAGATGTCGCCTCGCCATGATATCCCCAAACCTTGTCCATCAGCACATCTCGCGTCAGTACATTTCCACGCGCTCGCATCAACTCGTAAAGGAGATCGAACTCCTTTGCGGTAAGTGTCACCTGCTCATTTCCAACGAAACACTGATGCCGATCCGGATAAAGTTGAATATTGCCGATGCGCAACATGTCGCTTCGTTCATCTTTGGTACGCCGGAAGATGGATTTGACTCGAAGAACCAGTTCGCGTGGGCTGAACGGTTTCATGACGTAGTCGTCGGCTCCCAGCTCGAAACCGATCACCCGATCGATTTCTTCGCTTCGCGCAGTGAGCATGATGATTGGAATGTGGCGTGAGCTGTCGCGCTGGCGCAGGGTGCGGCAGACTTCCATGCCATCGACGTCCGGGAGCATGAGATCCAGGATGATCAGGTCCGGTGGGTGCTTCTGAACCGCTTCGAGAGCGTTACGGCCGGTTCCAGCGGTGGTAACTTCGAAGCCGGCCTGACCCAGGTTGTAGCTGACCAACTTCTGAATGTCGGGATCATCATCCACGATCAAGACGCGTTCCATGCCGAATGTCCTGGCCTCGAACCAAAAAGACGACCATCTCGGCGATATTGGCCGAGTGGTCTCCCACTCGCTCAAGGTGCTTCGCAATGAAGATAAGTTTTATCGCGCGGGAGATGGAGCGCGTGTCTTCGAGCATATACGTGAGCAGCTCGCGAAAGATCTGTTCGTAAAGACCGTCCACGAGCCGGTCATTGTCGATCACTTTTTCAGCAAGCTCAGCATCCGAATTCACAAATGCATCCAGGCTCTCCTTCAGGATTCGTTGGGCCGCTTCAGCCATGATCGGAAGATCGACAAGACGCTTCAGCTCCGGCTCCTGGATCAATTCGATCCCGCGTTCGGCGATATTGACGCCGATATCGCCGATGCGCTCAATGTCCTTGACGATTTTCAGCGCGGTAGCGATGAATCTCAGATCGCGTGCGACGGGCTGCTCGAGCGCCAGGATCTGGTAACACAGGTTATCGATTTCGATCTCGAGCTTGTCGAGATCGTCATCACGTTTGATCACGTCTTCCGCGAGCGTAGGCCGCCGATCGACCAGCGCTCGGATGGAATCCGAAATCATCTGCTCAGCCTGATGACTCATCAACAGCAGCTTCTCTTTAAGTATTCTCAGTTGCTGTTCGTAGTGTTTGCTTGTGTGTTCGCGGTCCGGCATGGTTCGTTATCCGAACCTCCCCGTAATGTAATCCTCAGTTTCCCGATTCCGTGGCGCTGTAAACAGTTTCTTCGTTTCATTGAACTCCACCAGACGTCCCGACAGAAAGAACCCCGTTTCATCCGAGACGCGTGCGGCCTGCTGCATATTGTGCGTCACGATAATGATCGTATAGGTCCGTTTGAGATCGTAGATCAATTCCTCGATCTTTGCCGTCGAGATCGGATCGAGCGCGGATGCCGGCTCATCCATCAGCAAGACTTCCGGTTCAACTGCCAGGGCCCGGGCGATGCACAGCCGCTGTTGCTGTCCTCCCGACAGCGACATCGCCGACCGGTGCAACCGATCTTTCACTTCATCCCAAAGTGCTGCGGCCCTCAACGTCTTCTCGACAACCTCATCCAGTTCGATCCGCTTTTTCGTCAGGCCATTCACGCGAACGCCATAAGCAACATTGTCATAGCTGGACATCGGAAACGGATTGGATTTTTGAAAGATCATTCCGACGCGGCGCCGGAGGTGAATCACATCCATGCTGTCGGAATAGACGTTCTCGCCATCCAACTCGACTTTGCCTTCCAGCCGGGCTCCCGGAATGAGATCGTTCATGCGATTGAGGGAGCGTAAAAACGTCGACTTGCCGCAACCGGAAGGACCAATCAAAGCAGTCACAAATTGCGGCCGGATCTCCATGGAAACGTCGTGCAACGCCTGATTGCTTCCGTAAAAGAAATTGGCGCCACTTACGGTGATCTTTACCGGACTGCCCATTTCCGCATCCGGTTTCTGATCAGAATCGCAGTGATGTTCAGAAGAAACGTGAGGACCACAAGCACGAACACTGTGGAATAAAGCAGCGGCTTCGTGGCTTCTACGTTTGTCGATTGAGTAGTCAACACCCATATATGATATCCGAGATGCATGAACTGATCGGCAGGATGCGAGGGCAGCCGGGGCAGGAAGTATGCGGCTCCTGTGAAAAGAACCGGTGCTACTTCACCGGCGCCGCGGCTGATGGCGAGTATCGCCCCTGTCATCACCCCTGACCACGCCTGAGGCAAGACAACTCGAAAGATCGTCTGTAGTTTTGTTGCGCCAAGAGCAAGACTGGCCTCCCTGTAGTCGCGCGGCACTGCCCGGAGCGTTTCCTCGACGGTGATGATCACCACCGGGAGCGTCAAAACTGCCATCGTCATTGCAGCCCACAGAATTGATGGTTGAGCGTAGACCAGGCGGCCGGAATAGGCAGCCCGATCGATGGCTTTTCCGATGGACTGAACAAAAAAACCGAGTCCAAACAAACCAAAGACTATGGAAGGCACACCGGCAAGGTTGTTAACCGCCATTCTCGTCCAGCGATATAGCCTCGATTCGGGCCGGGCATACTCGGCAAAGTAAATGGCAACCAATACGCCGAAGGGGACCGCCGCCAGAGACATAAGCAGTACCAGCAAGACGGTGCCGTAAATCGCCGGGAAAATTCCACCTGCTGTCATGCCGCTTTCCGGTGCCGCCGTTATGAATTCCCACGATAACCGCTCGGTTCCGTGGTAGGCAATATTCCCAATGATGACGAACAGGATCGCCAGGATAATCACGGTCGCGGCAAGCGACAGTACAACAAAAGTGCGATCGACAAACTTTCTCATGAGGAGCCGAATAGTCTTTCTCGCAGCCTTCGGTTAAACCGGTCGCCAACCCAATTGAGGACAGCAGTGATGAGAAAAAGCAAAGTGCCTATGAAGAACAAAATCCTATAATGACCACTCCCCACGACCACCTCCGCCATCTCAGCGGCAATCGTAGCGGACAAAGTGCGAACGGGAAGCGCCGGATCCAGCGACAGGATTGCCGAATTACCGGACACCATCAGCACGATCATTGTTTCGCCGATCGCTCGGCCGAATCCCAGAATGATGGCCGCCGCGATTCCGGGTATTGCTGAAGGGAACACAACGCGAACGGCCGTCTGAGCTTTTGAGGCGCCCAGAGCAAGTGAAGCTTCCCGATACAAACGGGGGACTGCCGTCAAAGCATCTTCGCTGATGGTGTAGATGATCGGAATGATTGCTAATGCAAGCGCGATACCCGCTGTAAGCGCGTTCAGACGATAGACAATACCAAAGGCATCCTGGACCCATGAAGCAAGCACAAGAAGGGCAAAGGATCCCAGCACCACCGATGGAATTCCCGCAAGCAACTCGATCGCAGGTTTGATCCACTCGCGAATCCTGCCGGGCGCAAATTCAGCCGTATACAATGCTGCTGCCAAAGCCAACGGTGTTCCCAGCAGCATCGCAATCAGAGTCACTTTGAGCGTGCCGAGAATCAGCGGGAACACGTTGTACTTTGGAACTGTGGATACGGGTTGCCAGGTAAACGGCCCGGTGAAGGGTGATGCGATTGTTGCACCATCTGAGGTTCCCCACACCAGGGGCAGCGCTTCTTTGCCAACGTAAACGAAGATCAGGAAAATGACAGCTATGGTGAAGAAAGCCACGCCGGATATCAAAATTTCGGCGAGACGGTCGATTGCATGTCGGAATTGGGAACGCGGGCTAACGCCCGCGACTACATTTGGATCAACGTTCGGTCTGAATGTAGTCGCGGGCTTCAGCTCACGTTCCGAATTCCGAAATTTCGTCTTCATCAATTCTGCGTCGCGGCTGCTTCCGGTTTCAACGGATAGTATCCAACTTCGGAAACAATCCTTTGGCCTTCCGGACTGAGCACCCAATCCACGAAATTTTTGATGTCACCGGACGGCGCGCCGGCCGTGTACCAGAATAACTGGCGGCTGAGTGGGTAGGAATTATCGAGCACATTTTCCATTTTTGGAGCGACGGGATCGGAAGTTGCATCCTTCGCAATAGCAATTGTCTTCACGTCCTTCGCGTACCCGATACCGCCGTAACCCACACCGGCAGGATCCTTGGTCACAGCGTTAATTACTGCCGCCGTCCCCGGGAGTGCCTGGTATCTCTCGGCGAAGTCGGCGTTCGCCAACACGTGTTCCTTGAAAAACACATACGTTCCCGAATTGTTTTCGCGGCCGTAGAGGACAATCGCTCCATTCGGTCCACCCACGTCTTTCCAGTTGGTAATCTCGCCTCGGAAGATCTGTCCTACCTGCTGCATCGTCAGATGCTCGATGGGATTCTGTTTATTGAGGTAGACCGCCAAAGCGTCCAGCGCGACCGGAGTTTCGACGGCTTCGGCTTTGCGTTGGTCCTTCACTGAATTCTTCTCTTCAGGCTTCATCGGACGCGATGCCTCGCAAATCTGAGTCGTTCCATTAATCAACGCGGCAATGCCTGTTCCGCTGCCGCCGCCAGTGACCTGGATCGTTGTTTGCGGGTGCTCCTTCATATAAATCTCCGCCCAACGCTGACCGAGCGGAACCATCGTATCGGACCCCTTCACCGTGATTGCTTCAGAAGGAGCGCTGCATGACACAAAAAGAAAGGCCAAAGCTGCGACAGCTATCACGCGTAAGTGTGTTGTTTTCATAGATCCAGCATAGCTTACGAAATGTTACGGAGCGGTTAACTATCCGTAAACAATTCGAAACGTTTCTCGACGGAAAACTACTTAATTACCCGGTAGGCAAATGCCGCGATCGCCGCGGCGGCTGGGATCGTGATAATCCAGGCCCAGATAATGCGCCGTGTCACTCCCCATTTGACGGCTGTCACCCGGCGCGTTGCGCCAACACCGACGATAGCCCCTGTAATCGTGTGCGTGGTGCTGACCGGAATACCACCGAGTGCCGCGCCGATGATGCTGATTGCCCCGGCAGCCTCGGCGCAAAATCCGCCGGGTGGCCGGAGTGCGGTGATTTTCTGGCCCATTGTGCGCACAATGCGCCAGCCACCCGAAAGCGTTCCCAATCCAATGGCAGCGTGAGCCATCAGGACAACCCAGAACGGAATGTCCAGCGTCTTCAAGTATCCCGCGGTGAACAAGACGACGGCGATTACGCCCATGGTTTTTTGGGCATCGTTGGTACCGTGACCCAGACTGAATAACGCAGCCGAAAGCAGTTGTAAGCGCCGGAAATACTTGTCCACGCGCGAGGGTGCAGTTCCTCGAAATAACCACTGCAGGGAAATCATGAAGATAAGCCCTAGGATCATTCCGATCACCGGTGAAAGAACGATAAACATCAGGGTTTTGGTCCAACCGGAGGCGATGATTACTCCAAAGCCCGCCTTGGTCACAGCACTCCCGGCGTATCCTCCGATGAGAGCATGTGACGAACTGGTCGGTAAACCGAAGTACCACGTGATGAGGTTCCAGGCAATAGCGCCAACCAGACCCGCAAATATTACTTTCTGGTCGACGGCATTGGGATCGATCATGCCGGATCCAATCGTCTTGGCCACTCCAACTCCAAATCCGAATGCTGCGACGAAGTTGAAAAAGGCCGCCCAAAGAACAGCCTGTCCGGGAGAAAGCACTCGCGTCGACACGACCGTTGCAATGGAATTTGCCGCGTCGTGAAAACCGTTCAGAAAATCGAACACCAACGCCGTAAATATAATGCCGACAATGACTAAGAATGTGGGCGAAGTGTAATCCATGCTAGAGTTGTTATCCTCATTGTTAATAATGTCTCACTGAATTGTTACTAAATTATTACAGCTCAGGAGATGAGCATGAGCCTCGGTTCAATTGTTCGATTTCTCTTACCCAGAGATGACAAGTTCCTGAATTACTTTGAGCAGGCTGCCGACAACCTGAAGAAAGCGGGAAGCCTATATGCCGATCTGACCAGGGTGAACTCGCGTGCCGAGATGGTCGCCCTGCGGGAGGAGATCAAACGCCTCGAACATATCGGCGACGAAATCACGCATAAGATCTTCGAAGAGCTGAATCTCTCGTTCATCACACCCTTCGATCGAGAAGATATTTACACGCTTACGAAAAGCATGGACGACGTGCTCGACCTTATCGATCACGTTGCGGACCTGTTGCTCCTCTATCAGATCGACAAACTCGACGATGAAGTTTCATTATTGCTGAAAGTGGCAAGTCGAGCCATCAATGAAATCCACAAGAGTATCTCGCTACTTCGCGAGATGAATTACGAATCTCTGCGCGAACATATTGTACGTGTTCACGAAATGGAAAACGAAGGCGATCGGCTTTATCGGCTTTTCATGGGGAAACTCTTCGCAGAACAGACCGACGCGATTCACCTCCTCAAATACAATTCGCTTTACAACGAGATGGAACACGCGATCGACAAATGTGAGGACCTGATGAATTCGATCGAATCCATCATGCTTAAAAACGCTTAGAACCCCCTTAGCTCCGCTTCAGATCGTAAACATTTTGAAACTTATCTGAGACAGAAAATTCACGGAGATGTTACCGACTCGTTTGCTTCACTTGTGGCATTGGTTATAGCCATGGTGAAAAAGATTTTGATCGTGGAGGACGAGAGCGATCTGATCAAGCTTTTGAAGTACAACCTCGAGAAAGAAGGATTCAGAGTCAGTTATGCTACGGACGGCAGCATCGCTTTGGCAGAAGTTCGCCGCGATCCTCCCGACGTCGTCATTTTAGACTTGATGCTTCCAGGACTCGACGGACTGGAAGTCTGCCGGCAACTGCGCCGCAGCGACAAATTCTCGCGAATTCCAGTACTCATGCTTTCTGCAAGAAGCGAGGAAGCCGATCGTATCGTCGGGCTCGAGCTCGGCGCCGACGACTACGTTACGAAACCTTTCAGCATGCGCGAAGTCGTTGCCCGGGTTCGTGCTCTTCTCAGGCGCAACGAGCAGGCCGGACCACAGAAGTCGAAACTGCAGCGCGGCGATATCATGATCGATCCGATGGCTCACAGCGTGATGGTGTCCGGGAGGACAGTTGAACTGAGCGCGCTTGAATTTCGTCTTCTGCACCACCTGGCTTCGCACCCCGGCATGGTCTTTTCCCGCGATCAACTGCTCGACAGCGTCTGGGGCAACGACCGGACCGTCACACCTCGCAGCGTCGACGTCTACATCCGCCGTGTGCGGGAAAAAATCGAGAACCAACCCCAGCAGCCCATCTACGTTCAAACCGTCCATGGAGTCGGCTACCGTTTTGCCGTCAACGGCGACGAGTAACTGCTGCAACGGCGCAGCCTCTGGCTATTCGGCTGAATTCTCCAGCGTCGCGGGACACTGAAACTTCACCGGACAGTAACAATTTTGAAATATGTCTTTGTTCTCATGAATGTTTGCGCTATGTCCATGCCGGAACGCGAGCACACCAGCAAACAGTACGAACAGCAACTGCGCACTGTTAAGGAGAAACTTCTCCTGATGAGTCACAGGGCGGAGATGGCAATCGCCGATGCTACGCGCGCGCTGGTCGAGCGCCGCCCGTCACTTGCGGAACGTGTGATCAGTGACGACGACGAGTTGGATCGCCTGGAACTCGAAGTCGACGACATGTGCTTTGAGATTCTTGCCCGCGAACAGCCTGTAGCATCCGATCTTCGATTTATCGCGACCGCAATCAAGATTGTCCCAGATATCGAGCGCATCGGAGACAACGGGGTCAATATCGCCCGCCGCGCGCTCGAGATAATGACCGAGCCTGAACTTGATCCGATCATCGACGTGCCGGTCATGGCTCGCGCCGCCCAGCGCATCCTGAAGGAGAGCCTGGACGCTTTTGTCAACGAAGACGTCGAACTGGCAGAACGCGCGATTGAAAGCGACAGCTATATCAATGACGTCTCCGAGCAGATGTTTCGCGAGTTATTGACGTATATGTTGGAGGATCCATCCACGGTGTCGCGCGCTCTGCGGCTGATGTTCGTTGCCAGGAATCTCGAGCGTGTCGGCGACCATGCCGCCAATATCGCCGAAATGGTCGTCTTCCTTGTTCGCGGCGAAGATATCCGGCACGGGCATCAGGTGTCCTGAAAACCCATCTTTCGAATGAAGCCTTTCTAGTGGATGGTTCTCACCCACACTGGCGAGGTCACGTCGTGCAATGGAAGGGCCTGGGTTGCTTCCTGATCCGGTTTTGGTTTTGGCCGCGGCTTGCGAACGGGAACAAGCTCCTCAAAATGAGCCGACGATTTTCTGATGCTGGTCGCAAGGCGTTGGCGCTTTCGCCCGAGCTGAGCCAATTCGGGAGCCACCGCTTCGACAACTTTCTTTCCCTTCTTATGCGCCCATTTTTCGAGACGAGTCTTCAAAATGTCAAGATCGCGCGCGTCCCCCAGGAGCTGCTGGCAGGTATGCATTTCACGCGAACGTTTACGCGCCCAACCTCCAAGGATGGGTTGCGCGGATTCGATGACGTATCGAAGCTTTTTTAATGCGATCCGCATGTTGTGCAGCGTCTCCGGATTCGCCGGTTTAAAGCGGCCGCGCGCTCTCCAAAACGCCCGATGACGTATGGCGACAAGGCTGTCGATCGCATGGCGTACGGTAGCATCGTCGACAGGTTTTCGGGGGTTCTCAAAACCCGCGCGAATGTGGTGAATCTCGTTCGACAGCCCCCGCCTCCGCCGCCGTTTCAGATCCTTTGTGACGCGACCAATTTCCCGGCGCTCACGGCGCTCGAGACTCCGCTTGAATTCTTCAACTGGATCGATAGCGCGGATCTGCGAAAGATTCTCCAACTGTACCTGAACATCCCGCAAAGGTCCCATTCGCTTGAGCACCTTCTTGAATTGCTTTTGTACTCCTGAGAGTTCCTTATCCCTGGAAACGGCGCCAGCCAGTTCCAGAGTCGCGATCAATCGCCGCGTGCTGACGCGCAGATCGTGAACTGCCTTTTCCGATCCTTTGGCGCGTGCCTTTTTCCATGCCGAAGCAAATTGTTTCCACGACTTATCGACGGAGGATAAGAGAGTGCTTGTTGGCGTCATGAGGGGCCATATCATAACAAGAAGTTCAAGCCTCCGTTAAGGATTCTAAATAGCCCGCGTTCATTAGATTTCATGCTTTATTCACATCGGCGCAATCTTTGCAGGCAACGATAAAAGCATGAAACTGGCGTTTTCACGAGGGCTCTTCGAGCAGATCCATTCACGAAATCTCATCTACAACCAATGCTGGGAAGACCCTGCTCTCGACCACGAAGTTCTCAACATCGGCGCCTCGGACCGTATCGTGATGATCACCAGCGCGGGCTGCAACGCCCTCGATTACTTGCTCCACAATCCGGCGGAGATCACGTGTGTAGACGTTAATCCGCATCAGAACGCCTTACTGGAGCTGAAGCTCGTGGCATTGGAAAGACTTCCATACGAACGGTTCCTTCAGATGTTCGGCAGAGGCCGCATAAGGAACCATGTCGGGGTCTATAAGGAATTGCTTCGAGACCGGCTGACCGAACGCTCCAGAGAAATATGGGATCGGCGGATCTATTATTTCGATCCGGATGGACCCGGACTTTACTTCCACGGCACGGCGGGCTCTTTCGCCCGTACCACACGATGGTATTTGCGAAACTGCCGGGGACTCGGTGAGGCCCTTAAAGAATTCCAGCAGATCCACAACCTGCGGGAACAGGCCGAGTTCTATCGTCAGCAAATCGCGCCCAGGCTATGGTCGCCCCTGATCCGCTTTTTAATCAACCGCACGGCCGTTCTCTCGATGCTCGGAGTGCCTGCAGAACAAATCCAGCAGATCAAGCAAGCCTCGCACCGCGGAATCAGTTCTTTCGTAGAAGAGAAAATGGAAAAGACGCTGACCGGAATCCCGATCGCCGAAAACTATTTCTGGCGTGTCTACATGAACGGCTACTACCCGGCGGGATGCTGCCCGAACTATCTCAAGCGTGAATACTTTGAAGTTCTTCGCGCGCGGATCACGCGGATCCAGATCCAAACATCGACTCTGGCACATTTCCTGAGTTCAGCGTCGAAGCGTTACAGCGTTTTTGTGCTGCTCGATCACATGGACTGGCTCTCGGCGAGGCCGCAGATACTGGAAGAGGAGTGGCGTTCGATCATGGACTGCGCTCTCCCGCGCGCACGGATCATTTACCGGTCCGGCAACATCAATTGCGGCTACATCCCCGAGTTTGCCGCGCGCCGCCTTGAATTCCAACCGGACCGGACCGCCGAGTTGAACAATCGCGACCGCGTCGGGACCTATGGATCTTTTCATTTCGCAAGGGTGACAACATGAAACCACGGTACCTTCGCAAACAACCCGATCATCGCGAAACGATGACCAACTACTACAACACCCAGGCCGGCTTTTACGATGCCACCCGCTGGATCTTTCTGTATGGCCGAGAGCGGCTGATCCAACAATTGGACATCCGCCCCGGCGAGCGTGTGCTCGAGGTCGGATGCGGCACCGGAAAGAACTTCGATGCGATCCAGCAAAGACTGCAAGGTACGGGTGAAGTCATCGGTGTGGATTGCTCCAGGCCGATGCTTCAGAGGGCCGCGGAGCGCGTTCGGGAAAAGGGTTGGAAGAATGTTCGTTTGATCGACATGGAGTACGGCAAGGAACCCATTACCCGCGGCAAAGCGGACGTCATCGTCTTTTCTTACTCGCTTTCCATGATTCCGGAATGGGAGCTTTCCCTCGCGTGTGCCCAATCGGAACTGTGGCCGGGCGGCAGGATCGGCGTTGTGGATTTCTACAAATCGGCGAACGGTTCCAGATGGTTTGAAGAATGGCTTGCGGTCAACCATGTCAACGTGGATCGGCCGTACGAGGAAAGACTGCGCCAGTTTTTCAGAAAATGTACGTATATGCGGTGCGACGCCTGGGCAGGTTTGTGGTCCTTCTACCTGTTCATTGGCGTGCGTCCCGCGTTCTCAATGATGAATGCGGCAGCATAACTGGAGGTAGAGTGAAGCTTGATGCACATGTCCATACTTTGTTCTCAGGCAAAACCACGATTTATCCCGTCCACAAGATTCTCAACGAATCCTACAACCCTCCCGAACTCGTTTACAGCCGGGCCAAGGCCCGCGGAATGGACCTGGTCGCAATCACGGATCACGACACGATTGATGGCGCGCTGACCCTCGCCGATCGCCCGGACCTGATCATCGGGGAAGAAGTAACCGCCATCTTTCCCGAAGACAAGGTGACCGTACATCTCGGGGTTCTGGACATCAATGAAGCACAACACCGCGAGATTCAGAGGCTGCGGCGCAATATTCGCGAGCTTATGCCCTACCTGAAATCTCAAGGCATCTTCACGACACTGAATCATCTCGCGTCGCAGACTGCCGGGCGGTTAACCGCCGCGCACATCGCAACGCTCATACCCTGGGT
>QHXD01000529.1 GCA_003223895.1 Acidobacteriota bacterium | reverse complement strand
GTTTTTGATTTTTCCGGCCAACTCCGCGATCGTGTCTGCGCTGAAGAACCAGCCATTCAGATCGACATTGGGTGGCTTGGGATCCCACTCTTCGCGCCTGACGGCATCCGCGTCGAAGATCGCCCAGATCGGCCCGCCGCCATTCGCTTTTCTGTTGCGTCCGAGGTTGCCGTTCGTTCCAAGACAAGCTGAGAGGAACGCGTATGAATTGTCCATTTCATTCCAGAACCTTTGGCCCGCCTGGTTCACGAAGATCAGATTTTGAAAACTTCGAATGGTAAGTCCGGAACCGCCTGCCTGAGCAAACATGGGGCTTTTCGGGTTCCATTTCAGATTCTGGTAGCCATAACGGGCCCCGATATGACGTGTTTTAGTGACTCCGCGGCCGCTATCGTTACTCTGGTTGGACGTACCGCAGAGCGAGGCGCCGATTGCCATCCGTTTTGTTTGGTCCAGGGCTCGCCGGCCACCTGGTATTCCTCGGTCAGCCGCGGATCGAACATTCTTCGGAAGGCAACGTTGCTGGTATGGCCGCCCGTGGCAAGGATCACGCCTTTTCTTGCCCGGATATTCACATCTTTGTCTTCGAATCTTGCCGTGACTCCAAGCACTTTTCCGGAAGTTGGATTTTCCCTGATGATCCTGGTCATCCTGTGCTTCAGGAGAATCTCGGCGCCTTTGGCTCTTGCGCTTTTTTCCAATGGGCGGACAATGCCGGATCCCGGACTTCCGTTGATAGTTTCTTTGAGATCCGGCGAATACACCTGCGCCACACACAGCCGCGGGACGGTTCCCTCATTTACGAAGTCGGGTTTTTCGTCGTTGAATTTGACACCGTTTTCGATCAGAAATTCGAAGGTCGCAACGTTTTCATCGGCCCACATTCGGACGAGATCTCGATCGCAGTATCGGAACTCGCTGTCCTTGTGATTCGTGTGATCCAGATAAACCTGGTCCGCCGAATCCACGATTCCGTATTTCTTCTGCATACTCGTGCCGCCGCCGAGCGGCACTCTTCCTCCGCTCAACATGGCGTGTCCGCCGATGTCATGGTTGGCTTCGAGCACGATTACTGTTGCTCCTCCATCGCGCGCCGTAATCGCTGCTGGAAGACCGGAAGCTCCTGCTCCGACAATCACGACGTCCGCCGTTCGATCCCATCGGATTGGGGCCTGTGCCGCGGCATCGCCCTCCTGCGTGACACCTGCCAGGGCCGTGGCCCCAACACCAATTGCGGTACCTTCCGTGATGAACTTCCTTCGACCAGGATTGAATTTCATGCGGCGGCCTCAACTTTCAGTCGAACATCTCCGGAAAGTAAAACGTAAGAACCCGGTTCTGAAGGGCGCTGGCTATCATGATCTCTTTGTGTTTCGGAATCACAGCAATCCCCGAGTTCTGTCCGCCTCCGGTAATCTGCCTGACGGGGATCCTCCAGCGTGGAGCAACGTCTCCATCATCGTTGATGCTCCAGACGGCCCAACCGTCCATGGAGTTCGTTAAGATCAACCCCTTTTCCGCGTAGACCGTAATCTGGCCGCCACCGAACCCGCCGGTTTTTGGTCCCCGAATAACGCGCAAGGGTTTGGTGTTTCCGCTGGCGTTTCGATCAAAGATCAACAGACCGTTACTTTTTACGACCAGAAGGTTGTGGATCGGATCGACAGCGACCTGCGGAGTCGAAGACTTTATCTGCGTGTCGGGCCCGGCGAGAATTCGTTTCGGCGCAACGTCTCCGCTCGCCGTTCGATCGAACACCAGAACGCCTTCCGGTCCGCCGGTTCCCGCGCCTCGATATCCGCCTGAGCCGACGGGAAGGAAAATCTCATCGTGTGCCGGATCCGCCGTCACCGTGCTGAGGGCGGCATAACCCATGCCGAGTATGCGGGTCTTCGGTCCTTGAATGACGCGAATCGGAGCTACCTCTCCGTTGGAGGATCCGCGGAACGTCAAAATTGCCTGCGTCAGCGGGCTGTTGACAACAATTTCATCGTGGATGGGGTCATATGAAAAACCGTGCATGGTCCTGCTGATCAGCGTTTTCTGACCCTCGATCGTTCTTACCGGCGGTTCATTTTCCTTCGCCTCACGGGCGAAAGCCGCAATCTGCGGATGGGTCACTCAGTTAGGCACCCATATTTGATCCCGCCCTTCGTCGTAAGCCAGCGCCTCCACTTTGCCGAACTTCAAAGAGACTTTGTTCGAAGGCGCGCTGCGGATGCTGCGAATGGGCGCGACATTTCCATCCGCTTTCAGCGAGTAGACTACGGCGGAAGAGTTACCAAAGTTGGAAACCCACAGCTCTTTGTTCTTCGTATCCACGAACACACCGGAAGGATTCAATAAACCGGTGCGGTTTCCTTTGATAACTCGAGTGGGAGCCACGTCCCCCTGATCCGTTCCCTTGAATACAAGGACTGAGTGGCCAATGTCGTTGGCGACAAAGAGATCCCCGCTGTCCGGGTCGATCGCCATCTGTGCCGGCCAGTCCATCTGGGTCTTCGGACCTTTAATAATGCGCAACGGCGAATTGTCGCCATTGCCGCCCAGCGGATAGACGGAGATCGAAGGATCTTCGAACCGGCCCGTTCCGGCAATCCTGTAGTCGCTGACATGTCCCCAATTTGTCACGTAAAGCAGCTTGTTCTTCGTATCGAGCGCGATTCCGTGCACGTCAGAGAGTCGAGTGCTTTCGCCTTGCAGACTCCGCAACGGCTTCTCGTCTCCGGATGCTCCCTTACGGTAAACCGCCACTTCAGGCGGATACTGCACGCCGACAAAAAGCTCCTGCTTTTCTTCATCGACAGCCAGGGCGAAGCCGCGATGAGGAGTCGCCAGGATACGCGCCGGTTTGAGATTTCCATTGGCTTCGCGCGGGAACACGACGACCTTGTCGCCGGTGTCGGTCTCGACCGAATAGATGTCGCCGTTCTTCGGATCAATATAGAGACCGTTGTTGAACTGGATGTCCGTCTCGGGACCCGCGATGATCCGTTTCGGCTCGGTAAATGCGGCGCTTGATGGTGTATTGTCCAGCCGATTGAACACACGAAGTCCCCAGTTGTTGTTATCCATGAGGACCACTTCGTCGAACCGGGTATCGACCGCGACGGCGCTGTAAATCGGATCCTTATCGCGAATCGTGCGGATCGGCGGACGCGTGATGATACCGGTCTGGCCGGATTCCTGCGAACCCGCATACGCGGACGTTGCCGAAAACGCCGCAAACAAATTGGTCTCCTCCGGCAATGCCGGCGGAGTCGGCGGACACCACTCCGGATCCGTGGGTAAATCCTGGACGGAAACCAATTGAGGGTAACCTGTATGCTGGCGCGAACCCGGCGGTTCCACCAGAGACAAACAGAAGACAACCATGACGAGCGCTGAGGCAAGCAGAAGCATCGCTCTGCTGCCCTTACTATTTTGTGTATGCATAAGCCCCTTCTTCAGAAGCGATTGAGAGCGAATGTACTAAAACATACACTTCAACGCAATTTGTATCTGGATTTTCACGCTTCAGTCTCCGGGGCGAGAAGATTCGCGTCGCGAGCGATAACCCAGGTACCGTCGGGATTCTTCCGCAATATCGTGAGACGACATTCTTCATTTCCCTGGCGCTCGCCGCGAACGCCTCCTTCCCAAATGGCTCCCGGCCTGGGACCATGAAGACCACATCGTCCGCCATCAGCGTGAGCACGGTCGCGATGTCGCCCGCCTTGTTCGCAGCGAGCCATTTATCGACCAGTTCACGAGGCCCTTATGTAACAAGAGTCTAAAACTTTGTCGACAAAGTTTTTCGACACAAAGTTTTTCGAGGGTCAGCGAAGTTCGGCAGGCGAGGGGATTCCCCTCCTGGGACAGGAGGGGTGGCTGCGCCATTAAGAAAAAGACGCGAAGCAACCGAAGCGGCGCAGACGGGGTGCGTGATCCGTATGAATGAGACGTTAAGTCAGAAAGGAAAACGGTGCGGTTCATGTTGGTAACATGGACTTAATCCTACCTGTGCGA